>JBJEFO010000083.1:0-5681 GCA_051874135.1 Lysinibacillus sp. | reverse complement strand
CTCTAGCTGAGATACATCAAATAAATCGTGAATTAAATGATTTAATGAAAATAGCCGTTCACGACTACGCATTAAATGAACACGTTGCTGCTTGGGATCTGTCACAACGCCGTCTAAAATAGCATCAATATAACCAAGTACAGACGTAATAGGAGAACGTAAATCATGGGATACATTTTGCAGTAGCAATTTACGCTCTGTTTCATTTTGTTGAAGACGCTCGTTCATATCATTTAAATGAATATTCATTTCATGCAGCTCTTCTGTTCGCTCTGTTACTTGCTCCTCTAAATGCTCATAAATTTTCGTATATTCCATTGAAATGGCTACTTGAGCAGAAATTATTTTTAATAATTCAATTTTGTCATTCGTAAATACGTACGGGGTCATCGTATTCGCTAAATATAAAATAGCTGTCATATTGCCTTGATAAAAGATTGGCAAGCATAAAATCGACTTTTCACTTCGATCTAGCATGAACGGTGACGGCAAATCCGTATTGTCGATAATAACATGCTGTTCACTTTTTAAAACGTATTGTAGCATCGATTGCAATGATAAACTTTTCTTTGTTGCACCTGATTCATAATCAATTGTAAATGTCTGATTATGTAGTGCTGCCTTTGCAATAAATTGCATCGTACCGTTTTCCATTTTAAAGAAATAAGAACGGTTTGCATCCGCATGCTTCATCATTAAAATTAATACTTTTTGAATAAGCTCGTCCATTTTCGTCTCACGTGAAAGAATTTGATTTACTTCAATTACTGCATGCATATCAAATGGCACAAGCACCTCTCTTTTGGGCGTGACCCGCTTATTTTGTAATAAATACTCATATTGCTGCTCCCAGTGTGTAGCTAGCCTGTATGCCCCCCACTCCTTTAGTAACTCCACCGCTTGCTGCATATATTCTTCTGCTCGCTGTCGTTCATTTTGCTCCTCATAAAAAAGAGCTGCACAACGATTGCCGAGCGCTTTGTCACAAAGGAAACCGTTAAAGCTCGCGAGTTGAATCGCTCGGTCATAATATAGCTTCGCGCTAGATATTTTACCTAAATAACGACTATACTCAGCCTTTAATAAATAATATAAATGTTCGAAATTACTCGGTGCATACTGGACATATTGTTTAAATTGTTTCAACGTCATTCGAATATGTTTTTTATATGTTTTCTGTACTATTTTAGGAACGGCGTTTTTTTGAAGTAACCGAACCATCCACATGGCACTATAAATCATCCGTTGTGATTTAGCGATCGTCTTAATTTTTAATTTTATTTCTGCCTCTTCATCCAGTAACTCCATGACTACTCTTTCTTCATTAAATAAATAGCTCATGTGTAGTCTCAATGCTATATGATTTTCCCAATTTGACACATTCTTTTTATTTGGAACAGGAAAATCCCAATTTAATTGTTTCGTATGAGATGTTAATGCTTGTGCCCACTCTTTTAGTTCATGAACTACATCAATCGGACTAACATTCTTTGTTCGATATAAATATGGATTGTATTCCTCGATTTGCTGTAGTAACTCATGCAATGGCTTATTTTTTGTAAACGTTAATTGGTGTATATATGAAACACTTAACGCCGCAAATAAATTGTGTAATTTACTATTCAAACAAAACTTTAATGCTAACTTCAAATAATAAATACTTTCAACATAAGGCTTATGCCAAAATCCAACGTTAATTCCATAATTCATATAAACGTTCATTTTATATAAAATAATATTTTCACGCTCTACATGTTGTATCGCTAATAAACCAAACTGATAGCTGCGTTTCGTATCATTAAAGCCGCCCATTAGGATGCTCGCATAGTTTGAATAAATAAGCGATGCAAAATCCACATCTCCATGCTTTAAAATAAGACGTACCGAACGAATCGTAATCCATGAAAAAAGCTTTTCATCAATAACAAGTGCACTACCTGCAACATTTAATAATATTTCTAAAACTAAATGAATCGTTTCATCTTCATTTTTCTTTAAATGAAGCAGTTGCTCGATTGGTCTTTTCCGAAGGGCTAAATTAAGCAAGCTATATTCCTTTAAAATTGCCGCTATTGAAATGTCTTCCTTTAGCTCAATATTTACTAGACGAAGTGCTTCAATCGTTGTTGCTAAAGCTTTACGTGTATTTATATCTACTTTTAAATCGGATGAAAGCGATGAATAAAATAAAATTTTTTCATTATATAATACAAGTTTCTCATCAATAGTTTCTGCAAAAGCTAATCCTTTATTAAAATAAGCTTCTGCCTCATCGTAAAAACCGCTCATATATTTTGAAATACCTAAAATGCGCCATAATTCCAGTACATGTTCTCGGTCCTCTTTCCAGTTCATTTCTTCAGTTAATTCAGCCGCGATGAATAAAAAATGTGTAGCATTTTGAAATAAACCGCTGTAAATCATATTCGCTCCAATTCGTAAATTCCATTTCGCTACCTTAATTTTTTCCTCTCCCGTTAAAAGTTCGCGACATAAATTATAATGATAAATGATTTTTAATAGCACCTCGTCAGCCGCCTGTTCGCTTGAAGCTTCTTCTAAAATGTTCGCCAGGCGGTAATGTATACCGATTTGTTCTCCAGCAGAAATTTGGCTGTATACGACTTGATGAATTTCTGCATGAACAAAACGAAACGCTAACTCCATATCATGAAGTATTTGTACATGATTGAACGTCGATGCTAATAAAAATCGTTCATTTAACGGTACGATACAGCCTTCCTGTACAAGTGAATACAGCCCTTCAATTAATTGTTCCCTCGGTAGTTTCAAAAATTTTTCCACTACAAAAAAGTCAAATGTCATCCCTATACATGAAGCAACCTTTAAAATTTCCTTTTGTATCCCCGTTAAATGTTCTATACGAGAGGCGAAAAATCCGATGAAATTATCGCTAAACTTCATATTCGTCATCTTTTGTAAATCAATTTTCCAACATTTATCTTGCACGCTATAATAAAGCAAATTCATTTGTAAAAAGGTTTGGAAAAGTTCCTGAATAAATAACGGATTTCCTTTTGTTAAATCATAAAACAAGCTAGCTAACGTGCGAATATTCGTAGATTGCTCCTTTAACGAATGCACTAGCCAATCATCAACTTCCTCCATTGTTAAAGGATTTAAAACGATATGCTCATAATCCGTCATAAAATATTGAAGCTCTCGTATCCCTTCATTCTCTTCTTTATATGTAATAACAAAATGTAGTGAAGTTAACTCTTTGTATATTGTTTTCAAGCACTGTAATGAGCTTGAATCAATTAAATGGGCATTATCAATCATAATGATAAAAGAGTCATTGGATTTTATTAAAACAGATATTAAATACTGAATCGTTCGATAAAAAAATGTATTTACTTCTGAAGGATAATGCTGAAGCGTTATTTTTGATTGAAGGGCTTGTTCGGACATAAACCACTCCAGCTCTGGCATTAGCTGAATGATTTCATCGTAAAAGATGACATTTTCCTGCTCAAATAATCCCTTAATATACTCCACGCGCTCTGATCCTTCCATATAAATATGGTTCAGCTGTTTACGAATCGCGCTGATCATCGGTGCTAATTGAACATTTTGCATAGTTGGATCAATTCTTACTTCTAAAATAACGGTGTTTTGCTTCGCCGATTCATTTTTTAACCTGTTCAATATTTCCGTTTTGCCGCTACCTGAATCGCCTTCAATAAAAACTGTCTTATGTTGTTGCTCATTAGCATGATTAAAACGATTCATAATCAACTGAACAACGTGTTCACGGCTCGGTATCGTTGCACTTAAACCTGTAAACATCGATTCATCGTGCGTACCGAGCTCAAATTCAGTTAACGGTTCGTTGTTGACGAGCATATTCCAACAATAGAAAAGATCTTCTTTTAACCCGATTGCACTTTGATAACGATCCGCCTTATTTTTGCGAAGTAGCTTTGCAATAATATTGGCAATTGGTTGTGGAATTTTTTGATTTACCTCTGTTACTGGAATCGGCTCATTCGTAATAATTTCGTAAAAAAGTTGCTGTGAATCTCTCGTAGTAAACGGCAAAAAGCCCGTTATCATCTCATAAAATAAAACGCCTAAACTATACAAATCTGTTCGGTAATCAATCGAAACGTTTAATCGTCCTGTTTCTTCAGGTGCAAAATAACTACTTCGGTACATTAGTTGTTGCTCTGTTTTGTAACGAGTTTCACGATGAAATTTATACGCATGTTCAAAATTTACAACTTTTATTTCAAAAGTGTTCTCGTTGATTAGAAAATTTCTACGATGAACGTTACGATAAACAATGGATGAACGATGAATATCAATAAAAATATTTGCCATTTCTAAAGCTATTTTCAAAAATGTTAAAATCGGCAATGGCTTCGTTAAATATTTATTAAATGAAACACTTTCATCATCTTGAAAGACTAGTAAATGATTCATATCGTGCTGCTCAATTTGAATTGGCTGTAACGTATATTTCGACTGCAACAGCTTGATCATTTCTAGCTCATAATATAAGTTTGAAACACTGTCTTGCTGAATGGAGTTAACCATTTTATAAATCTTTGTAGACTGTTTGTTTTCATTTATTCGCTTTAGTAACACCCAACCGTCGGAGCGTTCTATTAATTGCTCGTTTTCAATCCCCTTTAAAAGCATACTTCCCCACCCCTCTATCTATTTTTCAAAAAATGAAGCCTATTAAAAGAAAAAGGTCCTGTTTCTATATTTATAACTTATTTTTTACAATAAAGTATTAAATATTCAATTTCAAGTTATGAAGAAATATTAAACGGCGTTAGCCCATTAAATTTTGGTGCTAAAGCCGTTTAATAGTTTTTTTAGTTAAAAGCTCGTTAGTAACGAGTTGATTCAAACTTCACTTTCCATCTATCATTTCTTACCATTTTCCAAGTAAATAGCTCTTCATCACTCGTATTGCTTTTTACGATCAATGTATTGTTAGCTTCATTGAGCGTTGATTTTTCAATCATATATGCATAATAACGAATAAACGAATTTAAATTTTCATGCTTAATTTCATTAAAATAATTTACCATATGCTCATAAGAAATACCGTCTGTTAATAAATGGGCTGTTTTATAATCTTCCTGTAGCAATGCATATAGTTGAATCCTTGCTACTTCTTGCGGGGAAGCATCATCTAAAATAGCTGGTCCTTCATGTTTAACCTTTTCATAGAATTCTATCTCTGCCGATGACCATTTCTCGTCGACACTGGCAATCGAATAGCCGAGCACCTTCCCGATAATTTGATCCGTCCGAATATATCCGCGCACCCCATCACTAAGCCAGTTATCTGGATAAACGAATACTTCATCTTCCGCCATTAAACCGTAATCAATCGTTTTATCAAATTTATAATTTGCATTTCCCTTAGCCCTAGCCCAACTATATGGTTCGAGAGCAGGTGTGCCATTAACTAATATCGAACTTTCCTGTACTTTTACCGAAATCCCTTGAGAACTCATATCATTCGTTGCTTGAATTCGAACAACTTCCGGACCATTTCCCCCATTTACAAGCACAACATCAGAATAATATGGTGTATAATCTGGATCGATTACGATATCAAACTCTGTGTATTCCTGTCCGTATATATGCATCGTGTCTTTATCGTAGTTCATCGTATATTGATTGCCTTCAAGCTCATA
>JBJEFO010000082.1:9684-24450 GCA_051874135.1 Lysinibacillus sp. | reverse complement strand
TTATAATGATGAGCAGCCTGTTTTTTACGCATTTACTTCTTTCGTCATCTTTTTATATCCGTATAAAATATGATAAAGAACGAGGCAAAGTATTATGACACCGACCATCGCTAGGAATACACCTCGATAACCTATTTGCCTTTCTAGCAAACCTAGAAAATACGGTCCGAATCCTAATCCAAAATCAAAAAAGATAAAATAAGTAGATGTCGCCAATCCTAGTCGCTCGTAGCTAACTTGTTTAATCGCTAACGCTTGGGCAACCGAGTTGAAATTTCCAAAGCCAAGACCAATTAACAACGCTGCTAATAGTAACATGCCTGCTGTTTGTGCCGTGCTAAACACAAACATTCCAGCAGCAAAAATAACTAAGCTTGGATAAATAATATTGTTCGGGCCTTTTCGATCAAATATTTTCCCCGAAAACGGTCGCGTTACAATAATAGTCACCGCATATATTAAAAAGAAATAACTCCCAGCTTGAATAAGCCCTATTTCAATTGTGTACATCGATAAAAAAGACATCACGCCTGAATAACTAAAGCCAGCTAACAAAGCAATAATAGCAAGCGGTAAAATTGTTACTTCAATATAGTCAGTGACAGTAAAGCCTTTCTTCGTCACTGCTTGTGGTTTATCCTGTTTCGTCAGCAAAGCACCGACTACAAGGCATAAAAACGCCAAAACAACATTCACGATAAAAATTAACGTAAAATCCTTTGATAATTGTGAAAGTACGATACCTAAAAAAGGACCTATCGCTGTCGCTATAATTGCACCCAAACTATAATAGCCAATACCTTCCCCTTTTCGTGATTGCGGCAAGGTTTGTGCTACTAATGTGCCGACAGCTGTACCAGCTATCCCGCATGCTAAACCTTGTAATGCACGATTGACAATGAGTACCCAAAGCGACATTGGCAAAAGATATGCCGCTGTTGTTATACAAAGAAAAATTAAACCGATAAACATCGTACGTCGACTACCAAAAGTTAACATGATTTGTGTAGAAATGATTCGCCCACCAATACTACCTATAATAAAAATTCCCGTCACAATCCCTGCCACACTGACTGAAACTTGATAATTAGTCATTGCATATTGTCCAATTGTCACCATGAGCAAATAAAATATTGTCGTTACTATAAAGTTAATTATTGCTATAACAATAAAATCTTTCGTCCAAATTTTCTCCTTTTCCATGCTAACACCACCTTTTTCATATATGTGGTCTACTTGCTACTAGGTGCCCTCATAGCTTTCTATTAGTAGTAACAGGCTTCTTATAAAAGTAATACACATCCCCTTCTTTACTTTTCTCTACCATATTTTGTGATTCTAAATAATTTAAATTTGTTACGGTTTGAATCAATGCCGAATCCATATATTCTACCCGTGTGTTTGTATATACCTTTTTCATAATGTCTAATGCTGTAGCATATTGCTCCGAAATAATAGATAAAATTTGTGCAAATCTTTTTTCATAATGTTCAAGTAACCGTTTAACACGTGCATCAAAATCCGGAATAATTGAGCCATGGCCCGGTAAAGCATGAACAATATTTAATTTACTCAACACTTGAAAAGTAGGTAAATACAATGCTAACGGATTTAACATATTTTCTTCTGGCATAACGATTGGATTTATATCCTCTAGTAAATGATCACCTAAAAATAGGCAACCATTGCGCTCTAGGTAAAAGCAAAATTGATCGCTTGCATGGCCCGGTGTTAAAATCGTGTCATAAAAATCACGACCTATCCGAACAGCCTCTCCTGCTTCAAATAGTTCATCCGGCAAGAACTCATATGCCTCTATTTTGTTAAATATTTCGCCATTTTTTGGCTCCGCAATCATTCCATATCCCTGCATAAAATCGAACATTTTATTGTCAAACACACCATCTTTGAAAAATGATTTTCGGTAAAGTAGCCTCTCTTTTCCTAAGCGACTCATGACAATAGTTGCACCGTACCTACTTTGAAACCATGGCGCTAGCCCAAAATGATCTGCATGTGCATGCGTAATTACGACCCTTTCAACTGGCATATTGCCGATTGCAGCGCGCCAAACATCTTTCGCTTCATCTGTATAATCGCCCGTATCAATAATTGTATAACCCTTGTCTCCTTCTACTATATAGCAATTAATACTACGCAAATCATACGGGATTGGAATCTGTATGCGATAAACCCCTTCACAAATTTCTTCCTTCATAAATATCACCCCTTATTCTATTTGGAATTTCTATAATTTGTATGTTACGATTAATTCGCTTTTATTTAATAGCATGCGCAATCTATCGAAATATCCACAATTTCACTTTATCAATAAACAAAATGAGGTGACTGTATGCAGACAATAGCGCAAGCCGATATAATTATTTATAATGCCAATGTTATAACGCTCAATGAACAACAGCCGACCGCAAGCGGCATAGCTATTAAAAACGGAAAAATTGTAGCCTTGCTACAAGAAAACGAGCATCTTTTAATTGGTGGCAAACGAATTAATGCTAATAAACAGACCATTTTACCTAGTTTTATTGATGCACATTGCCATTTAAATGCTATGCTTGCTAACGCATTTGCTATTTCGTGTCCTAAACATATCGATACATTTGATCAATTCATACTGTTTATTAAACAGCAAATCGCTCATATTCCAGCTGGACAGTGGATTCGTATTAATAAATTTATTCCGAATCAATTTCAAGAACGTCGGTTATTAACTAAAGCTGAGCTCGATCAAATTTCTAGTCTACATCCTATTCGGGTACGTCATATTTCACGTCATGTGACGATTTTAAATAGCAATGCGTTAAAACTCGCCCAGATTGATGAACACTTTATTGCTCCACAAGGTATGAATATTGATTGGCAAACAGGAATTTTATACGGAGCTGATGCTTGGCTAAATACAAATGTTTTACAACCTTATTCAAAGCAACAATTAATGCAGCAAGTCCCGATTTTACAGCAGGAGTTACTAAGCTATGGTATTACGTTAGTACATGATGCTACTCCTACTACGGGCGCGGAAGATATCCAATTTTGGGAAGAAGCTCGGCAGCTCGGATGGCCTATTCAGTTGCAATTTATGACTAGTATGGAAAAATACAAGCTACTGCAACATACATTACAGCAATTAAAAAGTCCGATTCAAGTACATACAATAAAAGTCGTGATGGAAAGCTTGCCTGAGCTTTATCCGACAACTGAGCAACTACAAGAAATTGTGAATTTTTCGCTACGGCAAAAAATTCCGTTAGCTGTACATGCCGTTACACCAGAAATGGTCTGGAGCGTCATCAATGCACTTTCGAATACAGGACAAAATTCATCATTTAAAAAACCTTTAATACGGTTGGAGCATGTTAGTCTATGTCCGGAAGCCTTTATCCCGTCACTTGCAGGCGCTAAATTATGCATCGTGTCAAATCCTACATTTATATATGAACACGGCGATCGTTATTTAGAAGATGTCCCTAAGGACGAGCATAATTGGCTATATTTAATAAAGTCATTGCAGCAAGCAATTATTCCTGTTGCAGCTGGATCTGATGCACCGGTTGCCTCAGCAAATCCATTTATCGGTATGTATGCTGCCTGTACACGAGCTACTTCAACAGGACAATTAGTAAATAGCGTTGAAAAAATTAGTCGATTAGAAGCATTAAAGCTCTATACAACGAATGCCGCTATCTCAACCGATACAGAAAGCTATAAAGGGCAGCTAGCGCCAGGATTTGATGCTGATTTTCTCTTTGTAGATTTGAATCCGCTGTCCTGCCCTATCGAAAAGTTGCCATTTATACGTGTGATGTCGACATGGATTCATGGGCAATGTGTTTACAAACAAAATTAAAATACTTTCATATAAAACGTTAGATTGGGGCAATGATTATGGAACGCAATAAAACTGTTCATCGATTAAGTACTGTAGACAAAGCTATTTCCTTACTTTCATTATTTTTAAAATATGATACCGTCGGACTTGTTGAAATCGAACAGGAGCTGGATATTAGCAAGACAGCTGCATTTCGACTTGCTTCAACATTAACTGACCGTGGCTTTTTAGTAAAAAACAATCACAATAAAACGTATCAACCAGGACCTATTATTTTTCAAATCGTCAATAAATTCCAATCAAATGATATTACAGCTATCGCAAACCCTTATATACAGGCGCTAGCGCAAAAAACAAACGAAACTGTTTATTTATCGATTCGTACCGGCAATAAGTTTGTCTTTTTATCTGGGATTGAAAGCTCCCATCCGCTAAAGGTGACGAGTCCACTAGGTGACGAAATGGATTTATATTATAGCGCTGTTGGTAAATTACATATGGCTTATATGTCTAAAAAAGATTTAGCGACTTATTTCAAACGTACGACATTTGAAAAATATACCGATACAACATTAATTGATTCCAACACATTATTAAATGAACTAGAAGAAATCCGCAAGCTAGGCTACTCCGTAAGTCATGGTGAACGTATAGCTGACTTTCTTGGATTAGCAGCACCTATATGGGGATTTGGCGAAGAGCCTATTGCGGCACTTACATTGCTTTTACCTATTTCACGTGTCGATGATTCATGGAAACAACAGCTAATTACGCTATTATGTGAAACAGCACAAGAAATTTCTAAAGCCTTTCAGCAGTTAGAAAATGCTTAATGTGCTTGCAACAATCGCTCTTGCCAGATGTTATTAACGAGGACTTGTTCTACTGCAAGTCCTTTTTCTAATGGCTGATCCTGATGATTAGCGACTAAGCGTTTAATCAGGTTTGCTGTTTTAGGATAACGTGTAATATTCTTCATAAAGGCTATTGCTTCATTTAAAAGCTCCTCTTGCGGGAATATTTCTGTAATAATGCCTAATTCAACGCCTTTTTCAGCTAGTATCATATTGCCTTTTAATATGAAGCTCATCGCATGTCCATGTCGCATTAAACGCGGAAGACTTTGCGTTCCTCCTGCTGCTGGGAGTGTACCAAGTGAAGCTTCCGGCAGAGAAAGTTTCGTACGTGGAGCAGCGAAGCGGAAGTCGCATATCATGGCCATTTCAATACCAGATCCTATCGCAAATCCATGCATTGCTACCGCTATAGGCTTTTGAATCGTACGTAGCTCTTCCCAAATATCATGTTGAATTCGAATACGTCTCTTTTCGATAACTGATGGCGTTGTACCAAACTCCGATAAATCGGCTCCCGCGCAAAAGCCTCTCCCTTTTCCAGTAATAACGACCGCGTGAATAGTCGGGTCTGCCTTAATTGCTAAAATATATTCGTATAATAAATCGCGTAAAATAACATTCACTACATTAAGCTTTTCTGGTTGATTGAATGTTAAAATCGCTATATTTTCATCCTTTTCGAATAAGATAACATCCTCCATTCATCATCCCCCCTTCACTCCCCAACAAAATTTGGTGCTCGTTTTTCTAAAAATGCTTGAATCCCTTCCATTCGATCCCGACTTGTCTGTAATGTCATATACACATCGAGCTCTAATCGAAGCCCTTGATCAAACGGTAATTCACTACCTCTAATCAAACATTCCTTCGTATATTGTAAAGATAACGCTGATAAATTACTGAGTAGCTGTGCTTCTTGATACGCCGCATCCGATAGTTCTTCATTAGACACTTTACTCGTTGCTAGCCCTAAAGCTAAAGCTTCATCTGCCCGAACCGTTTTGGCGCCCAATAACACGGACATTGCTGGTCCTTTTCCAATTAATCGAGGTAAACGTTGCGAAATACCACCTGCAGGAATCACTCCCCACGTAACCTCTGGCATCGAGAAAACAGCATTGTCAGCGACGATTCGAATATCTGCTACCGTTACGAAGCTAAAGGCTAACGAACGACAAGTTCCATTTATAGCTGCAATGATTGGGTACGGAAGCTTCTCCCATTCCCTAATTGCAGCAGCAGCTAAGCTTACTGTTTTATATTCATCTTCTATTTGCTCGTACTGTGTAGCTTCCACTGTCATACCAATCGAAAAATCATCTAAACTCGATTGAACGACGACAACCTTCACATCCTTTGTATCTTTCAAATAGTTTGCAACAGCCGCTAACTCCTGTGAAAATTCAGCTGTAAATTCATTTTGACGTAGCTGATGATGAAGCGTTACTGTCGCAATACCGTCTTGTATGTTCAATGTTACATAATTAAATTTCATAGCTCTCCCTCCGTCACTAATAATAGGGCATTATGCTCGCCTAAATTCGGGGCTGGTTCATGTCTTTCTCTCCAACCTTCACTTTCATAAAACAATGTAGATGAGCTCCTTAGAGCAATTGCTTGCTGTAATGTATTAATGTTTAAAATATGTTCGTTCTCATCATTCGACGAGGCTTTATATAAATTACGTCCGAGCATGTGTACTGCCACTTCATATTGGGAAATATCAAGGCGTAAAAACCCCTCATTTCTTTGCTTATAAATAAGGGAACTAATAATTGAGACAGCTCCATGTACTCCTGCCGCCATATCGCTTATTGAAAAGCCTGGTAGCCATGGTTTACCATCGTAAGTTGTTTGAGAGGCAATGCCACTCACCGCTTCAATAGTTGGTCCATATCCAACATAATCTTTATAAGGCCCCGTTTGACCAAATGCAGACAAAGAGGCAAAAATCATATTTTCATTAACTGCCGCCAATTGTTCTGCCTGTAAGTGAAAATTTCTCATAACACGCGGACTAAAATTTTCAACGATAATATCGCTTTTTTTTATGAGTGCCAGAAGTTTTTTACGATCTTCCTCTTTCCGAATATCTAATGAAACGCTTTTTTTGTTTCGGTTCAATTCCTTAAAAAACAGCGCCTCTGCCCCTTGATTACCACGTATACCATCTGGACGGTGCGGTGCTTCTATTTTCACTACATTGACACCTAAATCTGCTAATAATCTCGTACAATATGGACCTGCCCACATTGCTGTCAAATCAACAATACTCAAATCTGACCAACGACTTTTTTTAGTAGCGTTTTCCTTTTTATTTGTTTTTATAAAAGTTGTGTACCATGCATTTCTATTGGCTATGTAGCCGTTTTCCTGCCAAAAATCTCGGGCATATAATTGTGGACATTCATGTACTTGCTCAATCGTTTGCACTTTACTAAACGGTAATCTAAAGGCTTGACCAATACCGACTAAATCTTCGGTCTGTTGCGTTCTAGTCCATTCGTATAGCTGTTGCTCAAGCTCATGCACATGAGCCTTTCGTAGATGCTCAGTTGGCCACTTATTTTCAATTTCAGCCCAACTTGCTAAAAGCTCCCACTGTTCATTTACCGGTGCGCCAATAAATACATAGCCATTAGCACTCGGCATAATACACATCGGCACTAGTGCTCGGTGACGATTACCGACGCGCTTAGCTATTTGACCTGTTTGTTGTAGTTTTTCGCTAGCTCCCTCTAATGCATGTAATAAAATTACATGACTGTCTACCTTAATAAAGCGTCCATGCCCTTGCCAGTTTCTTTCTAATAAACCCGCTAATGCAATAAATACAATATGCGCTCCGCATAAAAAAGAAGCAGGATACCCACCAATTTTCAGTCCTTTACGTTGCGGACAGCCTGTTAAATGGATCCACCCTGCTGTTGCTTGTAATGCTTCTTCTGTCGGATAATCGATTGTTTCAGCGAAAGTTACTTCTACAATAATGGATTTTTTCGTAAGTTGTTTCACCGTATTGATCCATTGAGGCGGTAATAATTGATCATATAAAATGATATCCCAATGTTCCTGTAAAGCTTCTTCTAGCAATAGTTCTGTAAACTTTGCCACGCTTTTACGTTCGTCACAAAATGGGTCTATCTCACCGTCAAAAAGCTTCAGCACGTTAGCATTTTCGGAAGCAAGAAGTCTTCCGGCATAACTGCACGCAAGACTTCTTGAAATTTCTAGTACTTTGACATGTTGTAATAGTTTTAAAGATTTCTTCATCGTTATCCCGCCTTGCCTAGAAAACGCTGTTAATTAGTCAGCTGTTGGTAATGCTACAGGCTTTTTCAACTGCATTGCTTCATTACAGCATTCAATTGTTCCCTCTCCGGCTTTTGTACACATCACTTCTGTACCGCAGGTTTTACATTCCAAACGTTTGCCTAATTGATTTGCCATAAATCTCACCCTTTCTTACTTTGGCTGTACTTCTTCACCACAACATTTTAATGAAGACGTACCGACTTTTGTGACAATAAATTCACTTTTACATGTTGAACAAACTAACTTTACACCAATTTTTATCATCGACAGCACCCCCTTATGCACGTATCATTGTTTGACCAATAATTTGCTTTTCTTCAATAGCTGCATATTCCTCATCCGATAGCTTTAATAACTCTTTAAATACATATTCGTTATCTTCACCTAATAACGGTGCTGGCTTGTAATGTTGGACACGATTGTTATTAATTTTGATTGGCCATGAAGGATATAAATGCGTACCGACTAATTCACGCTCAATTTCTTGATACATATTTTTTAAAAATGGATCTTGCTCCATTTCGTGTACTTCAAGCACTGGACCAGCAGCGATATTTTGCTGTTGTAACATTTCGGCCGCTTGATAATGACCATGTTGTTGTGTCCATTCTGTAATAATATGATCGAGCTCATCATGATTATCCCAACGCTTCTCATACGTATTGAAACGGCCATCTTGTGCAAGCTCTGGCTGGCCAATTGTTTGACAGAACGTTTGCCACTCTTCATCGTTTGTAATAGAAATTGCGACCCAATTGTCACGCCCTTGACATCGATATACGCCTTGTGGTGCATATCCTGGCTGGCGATTACCTTGACGTCCCCAGTTCCGCTTATTCAACACATAATCTGAAATAGGGGCACCCATATAGTTGAGGCAACCTTCGACTTGAGCTAATTCAATTTGTTGACCTTTTCCTGTACGATCGCGATATTCAATCGCTGTTAAAACAGCTGCACCTGCATGGAATCCTGCAATAACATCTGCAACACCAAGAACCGTCATTGGATTACCATCACGATAGCCATTTAATTGCGCAATGCCCGACAGCATCTCAAATGTATATGCAAACCCTGGCTGATCACGATAAGGCCCTGTTTTTCCATATGCAGGCATCGATAACATAATGAGTTGTTCATTATGCTCTTTTAAAACGTCATATGTTAATCCGAAATTCTCCATTACACGCGGTGTATAGTTTTCAATTAACACATCACAAAGACTTACTAATTGTTTTAAATAATCGCGGCCGTCTTCATTTAATAAATTAATCGTCGCACCTAGTTTATTGTGATTCGCTGCGTTAAACTGTGGACCTAACTCCCACCAATTCTCACCCGGGGCACTCACTGTAAATCGAAACCCGTCCGGTGTTTGTGCTGATTCTACTTTAATAATTTCTGCTCCAAGAGCCCCTAAATATGATGTACACATCGGACCTGACCACCACATCGTTAAATCTAATACACGAATTCCTTGCAACGGCTTATTCAATAGAAACCCCCCTTTATAGGAAAATTCAGTTTATTTAATGTATTCCTCATCCTGTAGTACTGCTAGAACTTCATCGGTATCCTCGCCTAATAACGGTGCTGGCTTTTCAATTTCCCACGGCGTTTCAGACATAATAAACGGTGCACCTGGCTGCGTTATTTCACCAAGTTCTGGATGCTGTACTTTTTTAAAGAAGTCACGCGCTTTATATTGATCTAGCGACAAAATATCTCCAAATGATGGCACTAACGTTACAGGCACTCGCCATTGAACTCCGAGTTCCATAATTTCTGCCTGGGTATGACGCATTAAAAATTCATCAAGTCGCGACTGGAACAGCTCACGATGAACTAATCGTTGTGGCATTGTTGTAAAACGCTCATCCTCTACCCAGTCATACATTTCAGTCATGAAGCAAAAATCTTGCCAATGCTGGCCTGTCAGTATACTAATACCGACATATCCATCTTTACACCGTTCAATAGCTGGCATCATGACATAACGCATCACATGTTTGAATGGCGCCATCGGGTATGAATTTTGAACGGTTGGATATGAACGTTGGAGCAAGCCTGTTTCCGTAATAGAAATATCTAAATGCGCTCCTTGACCACTTTGTCTGCTACCTCGAACAGCTGCTAATGTAGATGTTGCAGCAAATGTACCTGTAATATATTCTAAAATTCGTAGCTGTCCTGCTGCTCGAAGTGGCTCACGTGTTGCTTCACCAATGCCACTCACAAAGCCACTCATCGCCTGCGTAATAAGCTCTGTTGCTTTGTAATTAGCAAATTGACCTGTTTGCCCAAAGTTTGAAATCGATGTCATGACAAGCTTCGGGTTAATTTCTTTTAATGTTTCATAATCCAGACCTAGACGCTCCATCACACCAGGTGAAAAGTTTTCAACAAGAACATCCGCATCTCGAATTAAACTTTTCACAACATTTACACCTTGCTCGCTTTTCAAATCTAGTGTGATGCTACGTTTATTATTATTTAAATATGCATATAGTCCACTCGCATTTAAATTCACTTCATCATTTGGAAACGGTCCCTCCGCTCGAGAAGGATCACCGACGCCTGGTTTTTCAATTTTAATGACTTCTGCGCCATAATCAACTAATAATTTTGTACAATAAGGACCTGCAATATGCCAAGACAAATCAATTACTTTTAAATGTGATAATGCTTTTTCTGCCATTGCCTTCACTCCTTTAATTAATGATTATGCGCTTGGTACTTTTTCAAGCTGTTGCTCATTTAATAGTAGCTGTGCCAGCTTTTTTAAATGAACTTCTGGCGTACCGAGTAGTAACTGTGAAGCCTTATAACGTCGGAATGCAAATTGCAATGGATAATCGTAGTCTAATCCCATTCCACCGTGTAATTGGTGAGCACCGGTTACTACTTTTTGCCCTTCTGAGCTAATCCAAGCTTTTGCAATAGCTAACTCTTTTGCTGCTTCCTTACCCGCTGCTAACTTGGAAAATGCGTAATACACTGCTAAGCTACCACCTTCTACAATCGTAAACATATCTGATAAACGATGTTGCACCGATTGGAAAGAAGCAATTGGAACATTAAATTGATGACGTTCCTTTACATAATCCGCCGTTAAGTCGACTGCCCGCCTCAAAATAGCTACTGTTTCCACACATTGTAGTGCTGTAGCAATTTGTGTTACCTGTTCAACAACAGCAAAGCCGTTTCCTACTGCACCAATGACGTGTTCAGCTGATACTGTAACATTGGAAAATGTTACTTGACATAAACCGTCCGCACTAATTGTTGGAATGAGCTGAACATCAACACCATCACTATTGCGATCAATTAATAATGCTGTTAACCCGTCTTTGTCGCCCGCTTGCCCACTTGTACGCACGACTGTGAATAAATAATCTACACTATTGGCAAAAGGTACAAATAACTTTTGACCATTTACATTAAAATGATCGCCTTCGTTGACAGCAGTCGTCTGTACAAAAGCAACATTATAATGTGCTGTTGGCTCTGAAATAGCGCCTGCCACTGTTAAGCTTCCTTCCACAACTTTTGGAAGAAGCTGTTGCTTTTGCTCCTCCGTACCAAAATTTAATATTGGGGAAACGCCATATGCTACAGTTGGGATTAATGGACTTTGATGCATAACATAACCGGCTTCTTCTACAATTAAGGCAAGGTCCATTAAGCTTCCACCGAAGCCACCGTAGTTCTCAGGTACTATTAAACCTGTAAATCCTAAATCCACAATTTCTTTATATAATTGAGCTGAATAACGGTTCGGTTCTTTTTCCCAGCTTTTTAAATGCTCTAATGTACATTTTTCCGCAAAAAATTTACGCGCCGTTTCTTTAAATTCAACCTGCATATCATTTAAGTTAAAATCCATTTTTAACACCTCTCATTCATCGCTTTTTAAATTTCACTAACGGCACATCCTCGAATACTTGGTCTACGACAACTTCCACTGGCATGCCGATATACACTTCTTCTGGATCGCAATCAATCATATTGGCAACGATACGCTGCCCATTTTCAAGCTCTACTAAAATAACCTCATAAGGTAATTCAAAGCCTGGATGAACACCGCGATGATAAACAACATAACTATAAACTTCGCCCTTTGTCGGTGCTGGCACCCATTCCATATCAAAGCTATGGCATTTATAACAAATTGGACGAGGTGGGTGTAATGTCGTTGAGCAGTTTTTACATTGTTGGAAATGTAACTGCTTCGTCTCCTGTAACTTTTTCCAAAATTGCTCTGTATCTTCATTCATATTCGGTTTAGGTGTACCGATTCCCGTATATCGAACCATTTGCCTACCTCCTTCTCAAAATTAGACCGCCTGTTGGTACACCTGTACCACCAGTTACTAATACATTCTCAACATGTTCAATTTGTGTTGTCGATGTGCCGCGTACTTGGCGCACACCTTCTGTTATTAAGTTCATACCGTGCATATAACCTTCAGACATTAAACCACCTGATGTATTAATTGGCAGTTCACCTGTTGGTCGAATACGATCACCGCCCATGCAAAAGGCAGCCCCTTCACCTCTACCAACAAAACCAAGTGCTTCTAATTGCATCGGTACTAATGGACTGAATGCATCATAAATTTGGGCAACATCAATATCTTTCGGTGTGATGCCGGCTTGTTTAAACAATAGTTCACCGTATGCTCTGATTTCGGGTAGTTGTGTAATATCATCGCGGTAGTAACTTGTCATCACTTCGCCGTTTGTGGACATCCCTTGAATAGCGCCTGCAATATATGCCGGTGTTTGTTTTAAATCTTTTGCACGCTCTGCCGTTGTTACAATGACTGCAATAGCTCCATCTGAACTTAAGCAACAATCATGTCGACGTAGTGGCGCTACGTTCATCGGAGAAGCTAAATATTCTTCCATTGTCAACTTACGATCGTAAAACTGTGCATTTGGATTGCGGTTTCCATTTTCACGATTCACAATTGGAATCCAGCCTAAATCACCGTCTTTTACGCCAAATTCATGCATATAGCGGTGTGTATACATTCCTACCCAAGAAACAGGTGTCAATAAGCCATATGGGTGATACATCCCCATCGCAATATCGCCCATTACACGTGTCGGCTCAAAGTCACCGTATGTATACGGGCTTGATGCATCACGAATCGAGCGCACACAAACAACATATTTTGCTAATCCTGAATGAACCGCTGCCGCCGCATGTGCAACGGTCGCACAACTTGCTCCACCACCGTAAGGAATTTTGCTAAAGAAACTTAAATTCGGAATGCCTAATGCTTTTACAATTTCAATCTGTTCTGTACTATCTAATGTGTAATTCACCATACCGTCGATGTCTTCTACGTTTAAACCTGCATCTTCTACCGCAGCTAAAATCGCCTCAAGTGCCATCGTCAGTTCTGTACGACCACAATTTCTACTAAATTCTGTTTGACCAATTCCAACAATCGCTGTTTTATCTTGAATCGTTTCCATGTGCTTACCCCCTTGTTAGTGCAACTACGCTTTTTCCTAGCGCATGATAGCCGATTGAATTTTGTCCGTAAAACTCAATTTCTACTAAATGCTCACCATTTTCTTCGTATTTTTTTACGACGGATCCATTTAGCACCATTTTGTCTCCAGGATAATTAGGAACTGCTAGCTTTAATGCAATTTTCTTTAACTCTCCTGTCGGCCCACACCAATCCGTTATATATTTACCAATCAGTCCGTTTGTCGTTAAAATATTCATGAAAACGTTGTCGGCACCCGCTTTTTTAGCCGCAAAATAATCATGATGTACATTTTCATAGTCATGTGTTGCAGAAATAGCCCCTACTACAACTAACGCTGCTGTAATATCTCGCTCACATGTTGGCAATTTTGTCCCTACTTCTACATCATCCCATGTAATTGTTGAATACTTTGTTGTAATCATGAAGACTCCTCCTGTCCTGCATTTGCTTTATACGCCAAAATAGTAAATGTTTGACGACAAATGACTTCATCACGCTGATTTGTAAACGTATATAAAAACGTCGCGAAGTAGCCCGGGCCACGTGCTGTTTCTTTCAAAGGCGAAACGGAATCTACCGAAATCGTATAGCTGACTAAATCACCCAGCTTCATTGGTGTCACATATTCTTGCACCTGCTCTGTTGCAACAATGGATGAAAAACCATTGTCCTTAAATAACTGAATAAGTTTCTCCATCGAATTTGGCTCGCGCTCTACTTTTGGCCAAAGCGCATTCATCGTATATGCTTGCACTTGCATTGGTGGTGCAATAATGCCACCATACTTACTTGCTTTTGCATAATCCTCGTTATGATATAAAGGGTTGGCGTCCTCCATTACTTCACACCAGTGACGAATCATCGGTTTACATACTTCATCTAATCCTGCTACTTTTTCAGATTGAATACCGATATGTGCCTCAATCATTTCAGCTGTTAATATCATCCTCTTCACCTCTTAGCTTTTTTGTAATCCTAGTCCAAAGCGTGCGACTAAATCTCTTTGTACATCATTTGCACCGCCACCAAACAGCAGTACTAATCGTTTTTGTGCATAACGCTCCGCATGAGCAGCTGCAACCGTCCACTGTGAGCCATCACTTACTTGCCCGAACAGCCCCATAATTTGCATACATTTGTCATACACTTCTTGCTGTAAATCGGCCGCGAATACTTTATTCATCGACGGTCTGAACGGTGGCTCTGTATCATTGCCATGTGCCCAAGCAGCTCT
>JBJEFO010000082.1:0-9584 GCA_051874135.1 Lysinibacillus sp. | reverse complement strand
GCACTCGCTGGTACACGTACGTTTTCGTAATATGTGACATTTGTTGCTTCTCCCATTAAAGCCATAGGTGTCACCGAAAAGCCTTCTGCAGCAGTAGGGACAAGGAAAATAGAAATTCCTTTATGCTTCGGTACATCTGGATTTGTACGTGCTGCTAACCAAATATAGTCTGCAAGATGTGCATTGGTCGTGAAAATTTTTTGACCATTAATGATATATTCATCACCATCTCTTACAGCGCGTGTTTCTAACGCTGCTAAGTCCGTTCCAGCTTGTGGTTCTGAATAACCGATTGCAATTTCTACCTCGCCCTTTAAAATTTTTGGTAAGAAGTATTGCTTTTGCTCCTCTGATCCTAGCTTCATCAATGTAGGACCAACCGTTTCTAACGTAATGAATGGAATATTGACACCTGTACGGTCGATTTCCTCTAGGAAAATATATTGCTCAAGTGGCGTACGACCTTGACCGCCGTATTCTACAGGCCAGCCAACACCTAGCCAGCCATCTTCACCTAATTTTTGAATATACTTTTTCCATAAAGGACCTCCTTCAGGTGTTACTTTTACTTCCTCAAGTAGCTCCTCTGTAATTTGCTCCTGCAAATAATTACGTAGCTCTGTTTGTAATTGCTCCTGCTCTTGTGTCAAATCAAATCTCATAAACAATCACCCCTTCTTTTATTGTTGAATAGCATCATTTGCATATTGATCTCGTAAATCTTTCTTCAAAATTTTCCCTGAAGACGTACGTGGAATTTCCGGTACAATTTCGAAAGCGGAAGGACATTTGAAGCTCGCCAAACTGCTGCGACAATGCTCTCTTAGCGACTCGAAGCTCGGTGGTGTTGCAATGTTTTTCGGTACAAGAACAGCCAACACTTCTTCTCCCCATTCAAGACTCGGTAGCCCAATGACCGCTACATCCGAAACTTGTGGATGTGTCAACAGTACATTTTCGATTTCTTGCGGTGAAATGTTCTCACCACCACGAATAATCATGTCGGAATTTCTTCCTGTTAAAAATAAATAGCCATCTTGATCTAACCAGCCCATATCCTTCGTATTAATCCAACCATCAACAACCGTTTCTGCAGATGCTTCTGGACGATTCCAGTAGCCTTTCATTGCACGCGCTGTACGCAAATAAATATGTCCTACCTCGCCATCATTAGCAATTTCGCCTGTATCAGTTAAAATTTTTACTTCTACACCTTCTACTGGCTTTCCAACCGAATGTAAACGTTGAATTTTAAGTTCTATTTCTTCCTTCGTTCCTGTTAATTTATGATCTTCAGGTCCTAACACTGAGACAGTTGACGTTGTTTCAGTCATACCGAAAGCGTTTGCAAAATCAACGGTTTGTGGGAATTTTTCAATCGCCTTTAAAATAACCGGAAACGGCATCGGGGCAGCTCCATACGATAAACTTTGTAAATGGCTAAAATCAACATCATCAAATTTCGGATCATCGATAATACGTTTTAACATTGTTGGTACTAAAAAGGCATGTGTTACTTTTTCCTTTTCAATCGTCGCTAGCCATTCTTGTGCTTCAAACTGACGAATGAGTACAATTCGACGTCCTCCATAAATGCAGTTGCAAATACTTGTCGCACCAGCTACATGATAACTAGGCACACATGTTAACGATGCTCCTTTTGGCAAGCCATCTGCTGCTTCTGTATGGCTCATCACGTAATTTGACAGCTGACTATACGTCATCATGACACCTTTCGGAAGGCTTGTCGTACCGCTCGTGTACAGTAAAATAGCTAAATGTTCATCCTCTACATCCGCAAATTCAATCATCGGCTCGACATTAGCAATGTATTGTTCATATTCGTAATAATCTGCTTTCGATGTCCCAATAACAATTGTTTTTTCAACGCGACTATCCAAGTCTTGTAAAAAAGGTTGAATCGATTCCGTATAACGATCTTGAATGATTAATAGCTTTACTTCGCTATCTTTTAACATAAACGCTAATTCATCTGGCTTAGCGCGATAGTTGATTGGCACTACTCCCGCTCCAAGCTGAAATGCAGCAAAAAATGTTTCGATCACTTCTGGGCTGTTCGTCGCGATGATACCAATTCGATCGCCAGCCTTAATGCCATCGTTTTGTAATGCTGTCGCTAAACGTCCTACCCTTTCTGTTAGCTGCTCATACGTGTAACGCCGATCTTCAAATGTCACTGCCTCATGATCTGGCACGATGCTCGCTGTAATATTAAGCAATAAGTATGCATTCAACCCCTAAACACCCCTTTTCTTAATTTTCTGAATTCTAATTGCGTTTATCATAATCTAAGATTGCTATAATAGCAATATGATAAATTTTTCCTTTTTTACTTCATTTTTAATATTTACTTTCTTAAAATAACAAGCGCCTTCGATTTGAGGTCGAAAGCGCTTAGCTGTTTGATAATTACTAAAAGCAAATACAGTTGTTTTCATAGTGTTTTAATCATTATTTTTTAAAACTAAAATAATAACTGCAATTATTTGTTTATTATTTCCATAAACCTTTTTTTGTAAAAAATTTTTTTGTACTATTTTCTTCGCAACTTGATTAATTTCAGGTCGAGACAGTGTCCTTTTTTTTGCGGATATTATCCGCAAAAAAAGAGATAACAAGCTGTACCGAACAGCAGCTTGTTACCTCTTTTCTATTCTTCTTTCTTTTCTCTGTATAGTAGCGGTGTTCGTTCTAATTGTTCAATAAATGTGCGTGATTTTAAACGAATACCGGTTTGTTCTTCATAAATCGTTGTCACGATTTTTTTGATAAAGTTTTTCGTTTGCGGTTTCAATTGTAATTTACCGACTTGGTCAATCGGCACACTATAAAACATACGAATGAGCTTTAATTGCGTTGGTGTTAATCGAATAATATACGGATCTAAATGATAGCATTTATGACAAAGGAATCCACCTTGTGTAAAAGAAAAAGCAAACTCTCCTTCTACTGCACTACATGCTGCGCAACAATTTAAAATTGGCTGCACCCCAGTATACGGCAGCATCTTCCAATCAACAAACAGCGCAATCGCCTCTGGGTCATATCCTTCATCTATAGCAGTTAACGCTTGTAATAATACTTCAAACGCATACGGCTCCTCTCGACCTTCTTCCACTAGACGATCAACAAGTTCAACAATATAACTGCCGTAAGCCGTTGCGATAATATCTGTTTGCAACGTACGCATAGAATTAAAATGTTCCCCTTGTTGCAATGTCCCCATTCCACTTGTTCGTTGTACTAAAAAGGAGCCATGCATAAACGGCTGTGTGATTCCTGCTAAACGACTTGTCGGCTTTTTAGCACCGCGCGCCATACACGCCACTTTCCCAGCTTCTCGTGTCATAAGCGTCACAATTTTATTTGATTCACCGTACGACTTCGCCTTTAATACGATGCCTTCCCATTTATGTAGCATACACACCCGTCCTTAAATCTTTTTCTAGTTCTTATTATACATGAAAATAGAAAGTTCCGTTGCTAATGCTCACTCACTGCCAATTAAAAAATGATGCACACGATAGGGCACCATCTTTCATTTATTATTTTACGATAACACCCTCACCTAATACTTGTCGAACCCAATCGAGATTGCGTACTGCTCGATTTTCTGTTTCAGCTAACGGATAAACTCTATAAACGCCATCACTATCTAATAAATTTGCTGTTGCTAGCAACGTCGGACGATCGATTGTAATCATTTCTCCTTCCTTCGTAATTTCGACGCTTGCAATTCCACCAATATACGATATATCTGTCATTGTCGTAGAAAAATAATTGCCGAGTGAATAAAACACATGTGTATCTTCTCCGTACCCGTTCGTCAGCTTCGTATAAGGCTGTAATACATGGGGATGCGTCCCAAATACGATATGTGCCCCTGCTTCATTGAGTAAATTAGCTAACGTACGCTGTGTTTCATGTTCCTTCGTTGTAAATTCTGGTCCCCAGTGCATATGTGCAACAACGACATCTACTTTATTTTTTAACGCCTGCACATCAGCTATAATTTTTTCCTCATCAATATAATTGATAATATACGGTGAGCCCTGTGGTAAATATAAACCGTTCGTTCCATACGTATAACTAACGATACCAACTTTAATACCTTTCACTTCAATAATTCTATCTGTGTTCGCATCTTCCTCCGATTGATAAGCGCCCACATAAGGCATATCATATAATGCAAGATTTTCAAAAAAGGTTTTAACACCTTCCTCCCCTTTGTCAACAATATGATTATTGGCGATATTAAGCATATCAACCCCAGCTGTCTTTAAGTCTCGAATTATATAATCTGGACTAGAAAACTGTGGATACCCACTAATCGGGAACTTATTAGCAACAGGTGGTGATTCTTGATTGGCAATTAAATAATCATACTGTTGCATATAGGCTTCCATTGGCGAAAAAGAAGATGTATATTCTGCATACGATGCAAGTCCTTCATGCATCAAAATGTCACCAATCATCGCAATTTGAATCGTCTCTTTTTGTACTACTTCTTCTAGTTCAGGTTCAGATTGCTCATTTTCTTGTGGGCTAGTCGATAAAATATCTTGTTCATTTGTCAACACTTCGTCTGTCTTTATATTTTCCGTTTTCATACTAAAAAGCACACCGACTATTACCGTTATACTCGCAATAAATAGTACAATTAAAACCTTTTTCAAATTACTCATTAAATCCCCCCCACTGTTTCTAGCTAACTAATACACCCAATTATTACTATTATAGGATTATAATTCAACACTAAACGTTAAAGCTTTAATTAAATTATACATACTACTAGCAATTCTTATGTGAATTTTCTTAAAACATTATACATCTCCATCAAAAAAAACAGATGTAACTCATAATCGTTACATCTGCTTACATTTTTTTAGTATTCGTCTTCGCGGAATCCGAAATCGCGAAGATGTGTTTGTTTGTTACGCCAATCTTTTTGCACTTTAACCCAAAGCTCTAAATATACTTTTGAGCCAAGTAACATTTCGATATCTTTACGTGCGCGTATACCTACTTCTTTTAGTAAAGAGCCGTGTTTGCCGATTACAATACCTTTTTGTGAGTCACGCTCTACCATAATCGTTGCTTGCACGCGAATTTTATCGGGATTTTCTTCATCACGTTTAATTTTATCGATAACAACCGCAATCGAATGTGGAATTTCTTCACGTGTTAAATGAAGCACCTTTTCACGAATTAACTCAGAAATAATGAAACGCTCCGGATGATCCGTTACTTGATCTGCTGGATAGTATTGCGGACCTTCTGGTAAATACTTTTCAATTGCTGCAAGTAAGTTTTCCACATTATTTCCTTGCAACGCAGAAATTGGAATTATTTCTGCGAACGGGAATTTATCTTTATAGCTCGCTATAATATCTACTAGCTCATCTGGATGTACTTGGTCAATTTTATTGATAACTAAGAAGACAGGTGTTTTATTGCCTTCTAGCATTTCTAAAATAAACTCGTCCCCTTTGCCAATCTTTTGCTCAGCATTAACCATAAACATAATAACGTCTACTTCACGTAACGTATTTTTTGCAACTTTTAACATGAATTCGCCTAGCTTATGTTTTGGTTTATGAATACCTGGTGTATCAATGAAAATCATTTGTGAATTCCCTTGCGTTAATACACCTTGTACTTTGTTGCGTGTTGTTTGGGGTTTATCGGACATAATGGCAATTTTTTGCCCTATGACACGATTTAAAAACGTAGATTTCCCTACGTTTGGTCGGCCTATAATCGAGATAAATCCCGATTTAAACCCTTTACTGACTTCTAACATTAAATCAAATCCTCCGGTGTAAAGGCACCTGGTAACAACTTTTCAACGGTTGTTTCTAGGACATCCCCTTTTAAATTTGTTAAATATACTGGCATATCGCCTTTGCAAAACTCTGCAATTACTTGACGGCATGCTCCACATGGCGAGCACGGACCTTCCGTATCCGCGACAATGGCAATCGCCTTAAATGTTTTCACACCTTGTGATACTGCCTTAAAAATTGCTGTACGTTCAGCACAGTTTGTTAAACCATAACTTGCATTTTCAACATTACAGCCATGAAACACAGTACCGTCCTCCGCTAATAATGCTGCACCTACCGGGAATTTAGAATACGGGACATATGCATTTTCACGTGCAATTTTTGATTGTGCTAATAATTGTTCAATGTTCATAAAAGAACAACCCCTCTCTAATAATTTTAAACCCATTTTGGTAAAAATACGAGTAATCCGATTATAACACTACAAGCGGCAAAAACAAGTACTGCCGCTGCTGCAATATCTTTCGCTTGCTTTGCTAACGGATGATACTCAGGTGAAGCAAGATCGACAACGCGTTCAATCGCTGTGTTAAACAATTCCGCGCCCATGACTAGTGTGATGACAAGTATAATGATTATCCACTCTATTATTGAGAGACCTGTTAAAAGCCCTGCTATAACGACAGCAACAGTACTTAGTAAATGAAAGCGCAAATTTTGTTCACTCATAGCCGTTACGATCCCTTGTATAGCATAACCAAACGATTTGATAAATTTACGAATGTCCATTGTCTCTTGATAAACCAAAAGAGCTAAGAATTTCATCTTGCTTGCTAAACATTTCTTTCTCGTCCTGTTCTGTCATATGATCATAACCAAGTAAATGAAGGAAACCGTGTACCGCTAAAAAGCCTAATTCACGTTCAAATGAATGGCCATACTCCCCAGCCTGTTCACGTGTACGATCCGTTGAAATAATAATATCACCTAAAATACGTGGAATGCCTTCACCGATAATTTGTACTTCGCCTTCCCCCATCTCTTCAAGCGCAAATGAAATAACATCTGTCGGCTGGTCCTTGTCACGATATTCACGATTAATTTCATGAATGGCCTCATTTGTAACAAATGTAACGGACACTTCAGACCCTTCTTCAATATTTTCGACCTTCGCCGCATGTTGAAGTAATTTTTCCACAAGCTCTACATGCTCGTCCTTTACTTCATTCGTCTCATCTAAAAAATCAATATTTAAAATCATAGTTCCTCCTGCTTTTCTTTCGGATATTCAATACGTGTATGGAAAATACCATTTAACGTTTCACACAATACATCTTCGATAATTTTTAGCTCTTTTAATGAAATATCACATTCATCAAATTGATCGTCTTGCACACGGTCTTGAATAATTGACTGAATAAGCTTTTGAATTTTTTCCGCATTGGGCTCTTTCATTGAACGAACAGCTGCCTCCACACTATCCGCAATACTAATAATAGCCGCTTCTTTCGTTTGAGGCTTCGGACCAGGATAGCGGAAATCAGCTTCATTTACTTTTTTTCCTTCTTCTTTCGCTTTATGCAAGAAAAACTTTAATAAACTTGTTCCATGATGCTGCAATGCAATATCGATAATTTCCTGTGGCATTTTATGTTTGCGTAATAGCTCTGCCCCATCTGTCGTATGCGCAATAATAATGTCTGCACTTGCATCAGGAGACAACGAATCATGTGGGTTAATGCCCATTTGATTTTCGATAAAGAATGCCGGTCTACGCGTCTTTCCAACATCATGATAATAGCATCCAACACGAGCGAGCAAACCATCCGCATCAATTGCCTCACATGCCGCCTCAGCCAAGTTTGCCACCATTACACTATGATGATACGTTCCTGGCGTCTCCGTTAAAATCTTTTTCAATAACGGATGATTCGGGTTCGAAAGTTCAATTAAACGCATCGTCGACAAAATACCGAACATTGATTCAAAAAATGGTAATAAGCCCATCGTTAATGCACCGGACAATAAACCTGAAATAATACCTGCTGCAACATAAAACACAATTTCAGATAAAACATAATCAGACTGTGTCATTAATAAATAAAATGCAATAAATACTAAATTAACGATCATGATAACTGTACTCGCTTGTAAAATATGCGAACGCTTTTCAACACTTCGCATAAAGAATAGCGAAGCAAAGCCACCAAATAAAATATACAGAGCAATGTCCATTTGCAGAACCGCCGCGTAGTTTTCTTGGAATACAATCCCCGCTGATGAAGCAACAAGTAACGTCACTAAACTAGCAAGCCGATCATCTGTAAGCAACCTTACAAGCATTGTAACCATCGCTGTTGGGAAAATAAACGCAACAACTACATCGAAGTCATCTGATACGATATTAACTAATTTCATGATGACAATAGCGCTTATGTATATCATAACGACTACTAATAAATAGTTTATTTTTTCTTTGAATGGAACTGTTAGACGGTCAAATAGTATAAACACAAATACCATCTGCAACACTATAAAAATAGCTAATCCCCCAACAGGCTTTAATGAAGATTGGCTATCAATGAACCCTAGCAATTCTAACTGGCGATATTTTTCCCGATCAATCATTTCACCTTCTAAGACGATAATCTGACCTTGTAATATTTTTGTAGGCTCCACTGCATTACGCGCTTGCTGTCTCGCCATAGCCGTTTTTTCTTCGTTTAATACTTCTGTTTCAACAATAGAACCACGTGCTAACGTAATAGCAGTCGACAATAACGAATTATCAATTGTCGTTGAGCGAATAATTGATTCGATATTCGTACGTGCAGTAGCTATATTCTCTTTGCGTATACTTTGACTTAATACTTCTTTTGTACGGTCTACTAAAATATTGCGCGTGCTAATTAGTTGGCTTTCTGATGCAGCTAACAATGCTTTTAATTCGTCATCTGTAAGCGATAAAGTATTTTCTTTATCCGTTACACTATTTAATTTATCTTTTAACAGTTCTAGCTTTTCTTCCTGTGACAGTGTGTCATTCTCTTCTAAAGCAATTTCTTTCTTTGCTTCAATTGTTAAATCAAAAAGTAATGTAATTAGCGTTGCTTTTTGCTCTGCTATTCCTTGATTAAAATCATAAATTGGGGTTATGTCATTTTCTGCATTGGTTCTTTCCTGCTCAGTCTTCTCCGTATCCTCTATTGTCTTAGCAGCGCGAATTGTCTCTGGTGCTAAACTTCCCATTGAAATATCATATGTAACGCCCCGAACATTATCAAGCATTAACCCGAACTGCACTAATCCTGTCATAACTAATACTATTACTAGAAATGAACGGAAGCCCATCAAGTCGATAAAACGTTTTAACCGCTTTTTCATGCAGCACCTCCCTTTGTCCGTATATTTATTTTACCAATATATATTGTTGATTTCATTAGAAAGAAAAAACTTAACAAAATCACTCATTATGCTAATACAGTAAATTTCCCCCTCAACACATAAAAAAGCAAAACCATTAAATAGATTTTGCCTTGTTGCAATATTAAATTACCTTACCTCTACTGTTTTATTTTCTACATAAGTTGAACTTAAAAATCTCGTATATTGCTATGTATGCATCCGCGCTGACTGCATGTTCCGCATGCTAGGCGCGAATGTCTAGATGATTACGCACTCGCTTAAATCTTTATTTCAATTTTATATATATAGGGGTGGTGTTACAATTCTTGTTCAGCATATGCTTGAATTACTTTCGCTACTAACGGATGTCTT
>JBJEFO010000081.1:0-5736 GCA_051874135.1 Lysinibacillus sp. | reverse complement strand
ATTATATTTTCACCATACAAATTTAAATGAAATATTTTGTTTCACTTATTTTGCCTCAAAGTTCTACGTGCTTACTCGCCTACCATACCATCACCATCTCGGTCATCCATATATGGATATAACCAGTGGTCACGTGTTATTGGCATGCTATAACCTGCATCTTTTGCTTCTTTTATTGTAACCTGTCCATTGCCGTTTGTATCAACACTAGAAATATCACCTGTTTGGTTAGAAACGTTGGCATTCGTTTGGTTTGAATTTGAAGGTTTATTACCTGTTAGACCACTAGAAGCATTTACTTCGTCAGGATTCACGTTATCATATTTATCTACAACCTTATTACCTTTTATCGTATACGTGTACTGATAACTAGAAGGTATCTGCGTTGACGTATTTGGGTATGTGATAATTGCTTCAAAATTTGTAGCCCCGCCAGCTTTACGGATTGCGTCTTCCATATAAGCTTGGTCACCATGGCGGTTGAGTGTGCTGTTTTGCGGGGTAATATTATAAGCATTTGATACGCCACCTAGCGAATCTGCAATAACATGCCCTTCATCTAAATTTGAACTTTCAACTCCTGGAACTTTTGCTTCATCAGAACAATATCTCCCCTGAGATGTTACAGATTCGGTATTGTCGTTTTGCAAGATAATTTCATCAGCAATGACACGTACTAATTGTCCGTATTCATTTGTAAATGCCCAATATTCACGGTCGCCATAACCAATATCTACAACAACTTTGGCTTCACGATGGCCCGATAAGTTGCAACCATCAACTTCAATCAATTTGTATCCTGCGAACAGGTCATCATTTGATTGGGGTGAGTTTTCCTCTGCTACTGATTCTTCTTTTGGCTCATCAATAACCGTAGTGGTCGGTTCTTCTTTTTGGCTATTTTCCTCTGTATCAACTGTACTTGCTTCTTGTGACTCCGTTTCGTTATCTGTAACGGATTTATCCTCTACCTCGGTACAGCCAACCATAAGGATAAGCGTTAAAAGTAAAATCAGATAGTTTGTTTTCTTTTTCATTTTTGGATGCTCCTATAATAGTTTCATGTTGTTCATTCTAAAAATCTCGGAATTTCAACATAGAATAATTTTGTTAACCTAACGATAATAGTACAATATATTACAATAATATTCAGCAATATTGACCATTTGTGAAGCAATGTATTCCTCCGTTCTTGAACTTTTGTGCCACATTAGTCGATTATTAAAAGTGGCAAAAGTAATCTACAAATACAATTTAGAAGGAATTACTATGTATTATCAGATGTAAACAATGATAAATTTAAAAATTGCCTTATTATCACAAGTAAAAAAAGCCACTCTAATTAATAGAGTGGCTTTCTGAGAGTATGAAAATCTTAATTTAAGATAAATTTATTATAACGCTGTCCAACAACCATCAATGACTAAAGAAGCTCGATTCATCGAACACTCGATATCTTATTGTAATAGCGAGCCGCCATCTACAACTAATTCGATTCCTGTCACAAATTGTGATTCATCAGAGGCTAAAAATAGCACTGCATAGGCAACATCTTTCGGTTGTCCTAATTTATTCAATGGAATGGTTGATAGCGCGTATTCACGGCTTGCCGAATCTTCCGTAAATTGTGCAATCATAGGTGTTTCGATAGTACCTGGATGTACAGAGTTGACTCGAATATTATACTTCGCATAATCGAGAGCAACGTTTTTCGTTAATGTACGTAGTCCTCCCTTTGAGCTATTGTAAGCAGCGTTTCCAATCCCATAAATCCCTGACAAGGAAGAAATATTAATGATGCTACCACCGCCATTTTCCTTCATATGAGGAATGACAGCCTTCATGCCTAAAAACGGGCCACGTGTATTAATATCTAAAACGAAGTTCCAAGTCTTTTCATCTATGTCTTCAATCGTTTGGCCAATTGGTCCTGTAACACCTGCATTGTTGATTAAAATATCCACTTTACCGAAAGATTGAACCGCTTGATCTACAACGTTTTGCCACTCTTCACTCGATGTGACATTGTGTGAAACCGCAATTGCTTCCCCACCAGCCGATTGAATTTCTGCCACAACCTTTTCTAAAGGCTCTAGCTGAATATCTGTTGCAACTACCTTTGCCCCTTCACGAGCAAGTAAAAGAGCCTCCTCAGCACCTTGACCACTTGCAGCACCTGTAATAATGGCAACTTTCCCTAATAAACGCATCCTTTCTCCTCCCACTCAAATGTAATTTAGCTTGAAATAATAAAGCGCTTTCAAAAGTGAATTTGAGGTGTTCTACCAGTGACAATTGCTACTTTATTTTCTAAAGGTCCCATAAGAACACCTCTATAATACACATCCTTATTTTACCAACTTGTTTACAATTTGTAAAATAAACACCTGGCAAAATATAGAATTTTAATTTTCCTAATATCCCTAATGAAATTTATAAAAAAAGCCACTCTGTCCGAAAACAGATTGGCTTGTTGAGTAGAACTTTTTAAGAGTTATTTTCTTGTCAATATTGTATCAATTAAATTAATCGTTTTATATAAGGCCCATTTAGCGATAGTTCGATGAGTGTTTTTGCCATTTCAACGGGAGGCATTTCAAAATTCGTTGTAATCCACCATCTTACACATTCTAAATAGGCACCTGCTGCATAAGAAATCAGGAGTTGTTCATTTACATTAATTAAATATGGACGTGTCTTAGAGAAATAAATTCCATCGCGTACATATTCTTTTAATATTTCTTGGATACCATTCGTAAACAACGCATCGGTTTGATAAATAAGCAACGTCTTATACGCAATGTGATTTTTTTGAATATGTTCAAAAAGTAGAATTAAGTTTTCCAGCTTCTCTTCTTCTGTAATTTCATCAAGTGGCTTGGGATTAAGGATGGTCAATGCTTGCTTCAATTCTAAAAGTAATTCTTCAATCATCGCTTTTCGCAGTTCATTTATATCTTTATACAGTTTATAAAACGTTGGTCTTGTTACCGCTGCCTTTGCGCAAAGTTGTTGAATCGATAATTGATTATGTCCTTCAATTATCAATGACAAATATGCTTCATGTAATTTTTCTTTCGATTTTGCTTGTCTTGGATCTAATTTCATTTCATCACCTACTATCCATAATACTAGCATGAAAAATTGAATTTTATAAATTTTAATTACAATGTTGTCCATCCACCATCAATGACTAATATTATCCTCTTAATCAAGCAACTTAGTTTACAAAATGTAAATTAGTTCATACAATTAAATTAACAAAATGAATTCCAATATTTAACCTAAAAAGTTCATTTTGCAAAACTTCAAAGAGGTGTTTTATCATGAATCGTTTAGAAAACAAAGTAGCTATCGTAACAGGTGCTGCATCAGGCATGGGTGAAGTAACAGTAAAACTATTCGCTGCACAAGGTGCGAAAGTAGTCGCTGCTGACATTAATGTCGCTGGATTAGAGCGTGTAGTAGCTGAAGTAAAAGCAGCTGGCGGAGAAATCGTAGCGAAACAAGTGGATATCGGTAATGAGGAAATGATTAAAGACATGATTCAAACAGCTGTTGATACGTATGGCCGTTTAGACATTTTAATGAACAATGCTGCACGTTTAGATTTTCATAAAGATGTAAACGTAAAAGATTTGGATGTATTTGAGTGGGATGAAACAATGCGTTACAACTTAAAATCTGTTATGTTAGGTATAAAATACGCACTTCCAGTGATGTTAGAAAACGGTGGTGGTTCAATCATTAACACAGCATCAATAGGTGGACAAGTAGGCGAAATGACGAAATCAGCTTATGCAGCAGCAAAAGCAGGTGTTATTTCATTAACACGCTCAACAGCTGTACAATTTGGTAAACAAGGTATTCGTTGTAACGCGATTGCACCTGGTATGGTATTATCAAAAGATCGTATTGACAATGCTCCGGAAGCTTTAGCTACCTTAATCGATATTTACAAAGATATCAAATTATTAGATCGTATCGGTGATCCAATGGATATCGCAAACTTAGCTTTATTCTTAGCAAGCGATGAGTCTTCGTTCATTACTGGTCAAGTAATCAACTCAGATGGTGGTATGCTTGCACAAAATCCAACCGTAAGCGCAGTGAAAAATGCTAAGTTAAACTGGTAATCTTTTAGCTTGTATTTATTTATAATAATTAATAAAGAAGTGTTTCTAAAATATTTTCGACTTACTTTAAATCCAATTGAAGGATTGGTATTTATATAACGAGAAATGCTCATAATTATTCTTATCTCCTACTATATAGAAGGAATTCAAAAATTAATTAAATACATACTAACGGTGAATACGGTGCTTGTTCATGCTACCGCTTTTAGGCAGGCCCGAACAGTAATCACCTATGTACATTAAATCTTTTTCACTTTCTATATAGCAATATGAAAAGCCTGCTCGGGTTCACTTTGAGCAGGCTTTTCAATCATTATCTACAGTACTTGTTTTAATTACATTACAGAAGTACATTTAAATTTCTATCGTTTCTAAATAGCCTTGCTGTATACATATATCCGTTGAAAACTTCTTAATTCCCGCATCAAATGATAATTCAATCGTGCTACGCGTAACGGCTAATATTTCCCCTTCTCCAAAAAGCACATGCTTTACTTTTAAGCCAACAGTTAACGCTGAATCGGTTGTAATTGTCCGCTCATTACGGTATTGTTTCGTTGTTTTCTGTGGACTTTGTCGCGCATTTTTCGGTAATTCCTGTGGTGAGACGATTTGTTTTAATTCCTTCATGAAAATCGATGGTGTCACACTTGTTTTGAATCGTTTTTTGTACGAAATTAATTCCAAATGATGAATTGCACGCGTGATGCCGACATAAAATAGCCGCGTTTCTTCCTCTAGATGTTCTTCCTTGTCATTCGGTAAAATTCCCTTGATCAAGTCAATCAAATACACACGGTCAAATTCCAAGCCTTTTGCACTGTGTAATGTCGTTAACGTAATTGCATTCGATTCCCTTTTCATATGAGATGAACGCGCCAAGTTTTCGAGATGCTGTAAACGACCCGCAAATTCAACCATCGTCGACGTATGACGAGCAATTAAACCTAGTACATCTACAATATCTATTAAATTTTCAAAATTAAAACCGAGATGCTCACTCATTTTCTTTAAGGAACGCTCATAACCCAAATCATAACGGATATGCTCTAACATGGCTGTTGGCGTTGTTTTATCGAATTGAATGCTATTATACGTTTTGCGAATCCGCTTTATATATTCCCGCTGATAATCCTTTAATTCAACACACTCTAACAACTTTGTGAATACACAGCTATCCCCCTGTACATTCTGTAGCGCCTTCAATTGCATCGGTGTAATATAGGCACTCATTTTGTTGTAAATTTTTTCGAACACGGCGATATTTTTTGTATTGTACGCTAAACGCATGAAGTTCTTTATATCTTCTACGACCCAATGCGTGAAAAAACGAATCGAGGAATCTTTCATATAGAAAGGCAAACCTGCTCGGTCAAATGCGTCCATAATCGGAATAGCTGACGTATTATTTCGATATAAAATAGCTACTGAGCCGCGCGTAGACAGATTTTTCAATTGGTCTACTAAATAGTTGGCCTGTAAATTATAATTGTCTAGGATTTTAAACGAGATTGGTTCTGATGCAGGATTTTTCGTAAACATTTTTTTGTTATAACGTTTTTTATTGCGCTGAATGAAACGATTAGCTGGCTCTACAATC
>JBJEFO010000080.1:0-5740 GCA_051874135.1 Lysinibacillus sp. | reverse complement strand
TTTGCTCATTATAAGTAATTAACTCAAAGTTTTTACAATTGTTCTCGAAAACAGCGAAAAGATGCTCGATTTCCCCCGAACATCTTTTCATTTACTTTACTATTTCTTGCATATCATAAGGCAATTCACTACTAAAAATCAATAGTTCTCCTGATACCGGATGTGCTAATTGCAAGTGCACACAATGAAGTGCTTGTCTTGCCAGTAATGCACGGCTACCTCCGTACAGTTCATCGCCAACTAAAGGATGCCCAATATGTGCCATATGTACACGAATTTGATGCGTACGTCCTGTATAAAGCTTTAAACGAATATGTGAATACGGTTTACCATCTATCATGAAATGTTTCAAAACCGAAACATCCGTATGAGCATATTGCCCATCTGCTCTTACTTCACGTTCAATAATGCTCGTATCTTTTCGTCCGATTGGCGCAATAATTGATTGTTTTTCGACATGCCCATGTACAATCGCTTCATATTGTCGATGAATCGTTCCCGCACGTTGCATCAATCCCGTTAAATGATGAATATGACGATGCTTGGCGATACATAGAAGCCCTGATGTATCACGATCCAACCTTGTAACAATATGAACAGTCGATGCAATGTCCTGTTTTTCAAAATACCCTGCAACAAAATTTGCCACGCTTGCATCAGGGTGCTCCCGTGAAGGAATTGTACTCATATAAGGTGGCTTATTTAAAACAAGTAATGCTTCATCTTCATACACAATATTTAAAGGTCCTTGTTGCGCAACTAATCCATCACTCATTTGTTCTTTCGGAAATTTAATTGTAATTTCGTCACCAACTTGAAGGGCATAACGTACATTTTGCTCTGTGCCATTAACTAAAATTTGACCACCTTCAAATTTAATAGCCGTTAATGCACGCTTCGAAATACCGAAACGACTTATCGCTTCTCGTAGTAATTGACCTTGTTGTTCAGCTATAAAAGTTACAGTAAATCGGTTATCCATAATTCCCCCGTATTATTCATTTGAAACGAATGAATCGTGCACACGCTCCCAAAACGGAAACGGTCGGAAACGTGCGAAACGAACACGTTCATTCGCAACATTGAATGCAATCGACTTTACATCTGTTTGCGTAATTTGAAGATGATCGATTGTCATATTGAATTTTTGATCATTTACCGGCTTTAATACACAATTATGATGTGCTGGTAAAACGAGTGAAGAGCCAACCGTTCGGAACACACGATTATTAATCGAAGCCATTTCAGTTATTTGAAACGCGTGTAACGTCGGATGAATAATAGCCCCACCAAGTGCTTTATTATACGCTGTACTACCTGATGGTGTCGATACACATAGCCCGTCCCCACGGAAACGTTCAAAATGCTTGCCATTTAATTCAACATCCATCACAAGCGTAACGTCTGGTGACTTAATCGTTGCTTCATTCAACGCTAAATAGGAGCTTGATTCTGAATTATGGCGATGTACTTGAACTTCGAGTAATGGATATTCGACAGAATTAAATTCCTTTTTGGCGATTGATAACACTAGTTTCTCCAGTTCAGACGGTTTCCAATCCGCATAAAATCCTAAATGCCCTGTATGAATTCCGACAAATGCTACTTTATCTAAACGATGTGAATACCGATGAAATGCATGTAAAAGCGTCCCATCTCCGCCAATCGACAATACAATTTCCGGTTCCTCTTCATCAAAAACTAATCCAAAATCTTGTAAATACGTTTTTGCAAGTTCCATTAATTCATTCGATTGAACATCTCGGCGTGATTGAATAGAAAATTTCACGATTTGTCACGCTCCTTTTCTGAATTATTTAATACTGCAGGGTCTTCCTTATATTCGCTAAAGTATGCTTGCGCTTCTTGAATTTCACTACGAATTTGACTCATTTCTTCGTCTAAACGGAACGCTGCCTCTGCAGCATTTTGCAACCGTTCTTTAATTTCTGCTGGAAATTCACCTTTATATTTGTAGTTTAGTGAATGTTCAATAGATGCCCAGAAATTCATTGCTAACGTACGAATTTGAATTTCTGCAACGACAATTTTACGTCCTTGAACCGTCTCTACCGGGTATTCGATAATCATATGATGCGAGCGATAGCCACTCGGTTTACTATGTGTAATGTAATCTTTTTCTTCAATGACTTTCATATCATTACGTTGACGAATTAGTTGAGTTACTGTAGAAATATCATCAACAAATTGGCACATAATACGTACGCCAACAATGTCTTGCAATTCCGTTGCTAATTTATCAGAAGGTTCAAACGGTATCCCCTTTTGCAGTGATTTATCGTAAATGCTCGCTAAAGGTTTTATTCTTCCCGTTACAAATTCAATTGGGGAGTTTGCATTCACAATACTAAATTGAGAACGCATTCCTTTCAATTTTACTTTTAACTCATCTACCGCCTGTTTATAAGGACTTAAAAATACATCCCATTGTCCCAAAATAATAACCTCCCAACACCGAAATAATTTTTACATTATTTCACTAACACTTGTTATCTTATTATACTTCATTATTTGCTAAAATCGTTTGAAATACAGTTTCTACTGCGTTAACAAATGATTCACCGTAGTTGCTATTTCCCTCGATGTTATAAATTAACGCTTCCAATTCTCCACAGAAATGATGTAGTTCAATTGTTTTTTCACCTAGTATTAAATAAGGGTCCTCGCCACGTTGAACCATTTCTACTAAAGCAGACCACATTTTTTCGCCGAAGCTTAAATAGCTAAATGAGCCATCTTCCTCTACAATATAAATAAAAGCATGATTATTTGAATCAGCAATTACTTGTCCAACAGGTGTGATTTGAATAGTAGACGCCTTTTCATTTACACTAAATGTAAGTTTATTATGTATATGCACATAACTTTCAATGTTATAAACGTTACGCAATGGACTCCTTCCTTTCCGGTCTATCTTTTCATATTTTAACATACCACTTTGTTTGATGCAGTGTGCTTTTTACAATTATAGACCGGAAATATCATAAGCTCATTACAGAAAGGATGCTTTTTATGAGTCAGCAAATGGAAATCGAATTTAAAAACCTCTTAACGAAGGAAGAATACACTCGTCTCCTTACTTTTTTCAATATCGGGCCCGAGCAAATCGTTCACCAAGAAAATCATTACTTTGACACACCTAATTACGATTTAAAAGCCGCATCAAGTGGTTTACGTATTCGCGTGTTGCCGCATCATATCGAATGCACATTAAAAGAACGTTCCTCAGAAAATGCCCATCTTGAAACAACAGACATACTAACAGCAGATGTTGCTGCACAAATGATTCGCGGTTTTACATTTCAAGCCCCTTCTGTTGAACAGCGATTACTCGAAATGAATGTGAACATAGCAGAATTGCAGTTATTCGGCTCTCTAACAACAGACCGTGTTGAACTGGAATATGAAGGTGGCTTACTTGTATTTGATCATTCTTTTTATTTGCAATGTGAAGATTATGAAGTAGAATATGAAACAAACGATGAAAATACAGGATTTGCTATTTTTCAACAATTTTTAACACAACATCAAATCGAAAAGCGCTACGCAAAGAAAAAAATCGCACGCTTTGCAGAAGCTTTAGCACAACAATATGAGTAAAGGATGGACAAATAATGGATATTCAATCTTTACGTACATTAATGGAAATACAAACAATTCAATCAATTGGCGGTAATGATAATCAAACAAATTCCGCCATTGGCTCAGACTCATCTGCTTTTTCTGGCCTAATTGAACAATTATTAGCGACCGCTACAAATGAGCAATCTGCACAATTAACGAACCTTCTAGGGAACATTTCTAATAGTGAAGATCAACAAGGACAAGATGTAGCGAACTACTTACAATCGCTCATTTATGAGGGGCAACTAAATGTACCATCAAGTGTACTTGAAGCGTTATCTTCATCGACAGCTACTACAAAGCCAACAAGTGCTTCTCATACAGACTACAAAGCAATTATTGAAGATGCAGCACTAAAATACAACGTTCCTGCCAAATTAATAGAGTCAGTAATTAAGCATGAATCAGGCTTTAATCCAGTGGCAGTGAGTTCAGCTGGTGCAACAGGTTTAATGCAACTTATGCCATCAACTGCAAACTATTTAGGCGTTACAGATGCAACTAATCCAATACAAAATATTATGGGCGGGACAAAATACTTACGCCAAATGTTGGACAAATTCAACGGTGATATGTCACTTGCACTGGCCGCATACAATGCTGGACCTGGAAATGTATCAAAATACAACGGTATTCCACCATTTAAAGAAACACAAAATTACGTCAAAAAAGTATTAAATACATATAACACTTAATATTACATTTTAACTAGTATTTACTATCAGGGCACTTTATTTGTGAAAATTTAGAGTCATTGTTAAAATGAATATAGTATTTAATAAATATTTTACAAATAAATTATGTATAATCGTTTACGCATAATAGACAAAGTAAGACATAAAGGAGTATCACCTATGAATCGAAAATATACGATTCCTTACGAGGAACTTGGCGCTGAAAAGCTTTCGGAGCTCATGCATGCTTTCTATGCGCGCGTTGCAAAGCATCCACAACTAATTCCAATTTTCCCGGAAGACTTGACTGAAACGATTCGTAAGCAAATTCAGTTTCAAACTCAGTACTTAGGTGGGCCAAATTACTATACAGAAGAGCATGGCCATCCGATGATGCGTGCTCGCCATATGAACTTTAAAATAACACCTGATCGTGCACAAGCTTGGTTAGAATGTATGACTGAAGCAATGGATGAAGTAGGTTTAGACGAAAAGTTTCGTAAAACATATTTTCAACGTCTTGTTATGACTGCTCATCATATGATTAACGCACCAAATGACGATGAGGAGGGATTAGATGAATAATGTTCAATTATTATCACAGCCTGCCTCACCTTCTATTGCACATAAACCGATAGAATTATATATTTTTATCAATCCGCTTTGTCCAAAAGCATTTGCGATGAAAGGTATATTACGCAAGCTTCAACTACAATATGAACATTATTTCACATGGCGCTACGTGCTCAGTACGGAATTATCCGCGCTAAATGCTATAACAAACCGTATGAAGGGATGCTATAGTGGTGCAGAATTAGATATTACTCACCCTGTCTTACCTTCAATTGCTATCAAGGCTGCAGAGCTACAAGGAAAGCGTGCTGGCTCTCGTTACTTAACAAAATTACAGCAATATGCAGCTTTAAAAATGAAAAATGTGAACTCACATGCAACACTTCTTCAAATAGCAGATGAAGTCGGTCTTGATATGAATGAATTCGCGATTGATTTTGGCTCAAAAGAAGTAGCACGTGCATTCCAATGTGATTTATATATTACACGTGAAATGAACGTTGATGAAGTACCGAGCATCGTATTCTTTAACGAATGTATTGAAGATGAAGGCTTAAAAGTAAGTGGCTCTTATCCTTATGAAGTGTATGAGCACATTTTACAAGAAATGATTGGCGAGGAATTGTTACCGCAACCCCTTCCAACGCTGGAAGAAGTATTTAAACGATACGAACTTCTCACGACTGCAGAAGTAGCCGAAATTTTTTCAATTGATTGTCCCACAGCCGAACGCGAATTAAAAAAACGTATGCTTCAGCAAAAAATCGAACGTATTATGAATGATGACGTTACACTTTGGCGTTTAAAATAACTGCACTTATACACATATTACTATTAATCGCTTAGCT
>JBJEFO010000079.1:0-5803 GCA_051874135.1 Lysinibacillus sp. | reverse complement strand
TGACGAAAAAACTTTACATGCTTGTCGATTCAACGTACATTGAAGAAGTAAGTTTTGATTTATTAATTAATAAATTAAAGGAACAGCAGCTAAAAGAACTTAACAATATTCATGATTTATTTGATCCAATCAATTATTTAGTATCTCTATTTGATTCACCAGAGGCATTTTTAAAAGATGAATATTTTTTAACGATGCAACAAAGCACTTTTAAGAAAGAAATACTTGATAGTTATCCAACGAAAAAGTCTTCTTTCATCATGATAGAAGGTGGAGCAGGTACAGGTAAGACACTTTTGACTTATGATATTGCAAAAGATTATATGCGAAACGGCAAAGATGTGCTTATTTTTCAATGTGGAAAGTTGCATAAAGGTCTTGAAAAGCTAAGAAATGATTATCGTTGGAAAATAGAACGACTCAGTCATTTTAACGTGAAACAGCACGAAGAAGCTGACGATTTCAGTCGATATGATGTCATTATTTTCGATGAAGCACAGCGTCTTGAGAAGTCTCAACTCGAGAAATTTTTAAAGCTAACAAAGAACGCTAAGCTACAATGTATTTTCTCCTTAGATCGACAGCATTGGCTCTTATCACCAAACAATAATATAGCGGAGTTTATCGAGCAACAAGTAAACCCTAAAAAATATGAACTGAAGACGATTATTCGATACAATAAGGAAATGCATGCATTTATTAATAACTTGTTTGATTTATCGAAACGCTCGCCACTGCAGAAATATTCTAATATAACGATTCAATATTTCTCATCTTGTCACGAGGCGAAAGGTTATTTGGAATATTTAGCAAATGAAGGCTGGCTAGTTATGGATTATACGTCTTCTAATTCAAATGGTTATTCTTATGATATGGCGACAAATCGTTCAGAGGAAGATAACGACGTATTAGGGGCGGAATATAACTATGTCGCGGCGGTAATGGACGATTGCTTCTATTATAAATCGAATCAAAAACTGTCGACAGTTGGATTAGAAAAAATACCAAACTATTATCCGGATAAAATGCTTTATCAAAACATCCTAAGAGTAAGAAAAAAATTACACCTTGTAGTTATTCATAACCCTGAACTGCTAGAAAAGATTTTAGAAATACTTAATAATGAACAACAATAACTAAAATCACCCGTTAAATCGATATAGAATCGATTTAACGGGTGATTACTTATTTATTCGGTCGAACCCAATTTGGATAGATTGGTGCTAAAGATTCCGTTGCATCTGCTTGGATACCTACTGGTGGAATTGGGTAACGAAGTCCGTTTCGAGATAGTTTTTTCATTCCTTCAATTGCTTTTACTAAATCCGCAGGCGAAATAGCCATCAGCATTTCATCATCTAATACACCACCGAAGCGTCGTTCTGCATAGCAAGGAATCGAAAGGCTTGGTTCTCCAGTTGCTAACGCTCGTCCCCAAGAGTCAGCACAAGCACTTTCACCCGAAACACTCCATTCGAATTTTTTAAAGCCAACCCACTGCAAGCCGTTAATTAAAAGTATCATTTGACCCGGTGAGGCGTAAATTAAACAAATATCTGGATTTTCAATACGTCCTGATGATAACGGCGAAATCGCTAGCGCTTCATATGTACCATAAGGAATGACATCTAAGCTTTGTTGATGCTTTGCAGAATCCTCACGTGTACCGAACCACACACCGTCCATTGCTTCTCCTGAATAAAAATCCTCATCTTGGGGCATCAAGCCTAAAATGGCCCCACATTGCTTCATTGCTAAATCATCTGCCGTTACCCCTAGAGTAAAGCCAAGTCGAACAGATTGGGCAACAATTTGGTCGAATAAATAACGCTTATTCGGACGACGAATTTTTGGAATCGCTTCCATTTCTGCTTTTGAAGCATACTTTTTCATAGCAACAGGTGTAGCTTTTAGCCGTAATAACTCCTGCAAATCAGCTGCAATTTCCGCCCAGTTGTACTTCGTTTGAGATGTTGTATCCATAAAATCCCCCCTTTTTTCTAATTATCTAACAATTCTGATAAATATTCAATTACTATTATTTTAATAATTAATTTTACGGAGTTTTACGAAACGAGAGGATGAAAGAAAAAAACGAGTAGAATAAGCATGCTTTTAAAAGAATATATTTTCAATAAACAGAAAAATATTTGATTTTATAGAATTATATAAATTCTGTAGTGAAAGCAGATAATAATAGTTTGTTATTTTGCAATAATTATTATTAGGCCTGATTGAAGGATGTGTATAGCAGTGAAGCAATCGACAAAAGCAAAATTCATCATTATTGGCAGCGGCTTTGGTGGGATGATGACGGCAATCCGTCTTCGGCAAATAGGGGAAACGGATATTATTATATTGGAGCGTGCTTGTGATGTAGGTGGTGTTTGGCGAGACAATCGGTATCCTGGTTGTGCTTGTGATGTAGAATCCCATTTATATTCGATGTCATTTGCACCAAATCCAAATTGGAGCACTGTTTTTGCGAAACAACCGGAGATTTATGATTATTTAAAAAACTGTGCACAAAAGTTTAATTTACTACAACTAATTCGTTTTCAACATGAAGTGCAAAGGATGGATTGGGATGGAACAAATGGGGTTTGGATTATCCAAACGAATAAAGGGGAATTTCGTGCACGAATGGTCATTGGGGCATTCGGTGCTTTAAGTGACCCTGACATTCCTCGTTTAAAAGGGATGGATAAATTTAAAGGACAAGCATTTCATTCTGCAAATTGGCCAAGCAATCTCAACCTCAAAAATAAAAGGGTTGCTGTTGTTGGAACAGGCGCTTCAGCCATTCAATTTATCCCGGAAATTCAGCCGCAAGTTGAACAGCTTCATATATTCCAGCGTACGCCACCTTGGATTATACCAAGATTGGACGGTCCAATTAGCGACACGAAGAAAAAATTGTATCGACAAGTACCATTATTACAAAAGGCAAATCGATTCAAAATTTACTTGCAGCGAGAATATATGGCGCTTGGATTTCTTAACCCGAAAATGATGAAAAAAACACAAGAAGAAGCTTTAGCTCATATGCACAAGGACATCAAAGACCCTGATTTACGTCAGAAATTAACGCCTAACTATATAATTGGTTGCAAGCGTATACTGCTTTCGAATAACTACTATCCTGCACTTGCCAAGCCTAATGTAGACGTTAATACGAACGGCATTGCAGAAATTGAAGAACATGCAGTTATTGACCAAAAAGGAAACCGCGTTGAAGTAGATATGATTATTTACGGGACAGGTTTTAAAGTTACAGATACACCGTTAGCACGTCATATTTACGGGATAGATGGCCATTCGCTCGCGCAAGAATGGAACGGGAGTCCGAAAGCTTATTTAGGAACGATGGTAGCAGGTTTTCCAAATCTCTTTATTTTACAAGGTCCTAATACAGGGCTCGGTCATTCATCTGTCGTTTTCATGATGGAAGCACAAATTATGCATATGCAAAAAGTAATAAAACATATGCGCACAAAATATTATGATGTGATACAGCCAACACGTCCGGCACAGCAGCGTTTTGTAGAAGAAATGAGTAAAGCCATGCAAGAAACAGTGTGGTCTTTAGGGGGATGCAAAAGTTGGTATATCGATGAAACCGGTCGTAACTCAACAATTTGGCCAAGTTTTACATTTACTTATCGACAATTAGCTTCAAAGTTTAAGGCGGAAGATTATGAAGGGCATTTAGCTGGTATTTCACCAACGAACCCCACACCTTTGCTACATCCGGCTATAAAAAATGAGTAAAATGGAGGGTTTTATATGACAGCGTTACATCCGAAAATGAAGTATTTCTTAGAAAATTTATTGCCGGTATACCCGGAAGGCTATCAAGTAACGTTAGAAGATATTCGTGAAAGGACTAGTCGAATGATAGCTGAAGGTGAACCGGTTTATAAAGTAGAGGACCGTTCAATTGAAGGACCGGAAAGCTTGCTACCGATTCGTGTGTATACGCCATCTGAAGAAAAGCCTTTACCAATTATTGTGTTTTTCCATGGTGGTGGATTTGTGTATGGTGATCTAGATACACACGATGCAGTGTGCCGCGCACTTGCCAATGCTTCTAACCATATCGTTGTGGCAGTCGATTATCGTCTAGCACCGGAGCATCCTTTCCCAGCAGCGCCAAATGATTGTTATGCGGCTGCAAAATGGGTATATGAGCATGCAGAGGAACTAAATGGCGATGCGAGTCGGCTATCACTTGTCGGTGACAGCGCAGGAGGTAATTTATCAACCGTCGTTAGTTTGATGGCAAAGGAAAAAGGTGGGCTAGAAATAGCAAAACAAATTTTAATTTACCCAACGACAGATATTAAAAGTGGCGGTAAATATCCTTCTTATGAGGAAAATGGTGAAGGCTACTTTTTAACGAAAGAGACGATGGGCTTATTCGGAAGAGCGTATATCCAAGACGAAAGCTTAAGATATCATCCGTATACGGCACCGATGCTAGCTGAAGATCTTAGCGGATTGCCGCCTACTATGATTATTACAGCAGAATTTGATCCATTGCGTGATGAAGGGGAAGCATACGGTGAAAAGCTAAAACAAGCGGGTGTGGAAGTCGACGTACACAGAGAAAATGGCTTAATTCATGGCTTCTTCAATTTATTTAGCATTATGAAATCGGAAGAAGATATTCATTATATTTACAACTATATGGCGGAGTTTTTGGATAAATAGAATGAAATTTAAGGGGCTACATAGAAAGTGAAAAACTTTCTATGTAGCCCTTCCAAATGTCCAGCCAGAAAAATATACTTAGGTTCAATACGGGACGATTTCTACAGTTTTTGAGGCAATATTCGAGAGAAACGTTTGATCGTGTTCTACAAATAAAAGTGTAGGTTTATATTGCCGTATCATCTTTTCAATTTGAGTTTGGTTAAAGACATCCAAATAGTTTAATGGTTCATCCCAAATATAAAGCTCAGCTGGTATACCTAAAGATTTTGCAAATTCCACCTTTTTCTTTTGTCCATTGCTCATTTTTTCAATTGGAATAGTAAATACATCTCTATCGATGCCTAAAATACGCAGATTGTTTAAGAATAGTGTGTAATCAATATGATGTTTATTAGCAAAGTCCTTTAATAACCCTTCATTGTCATCATGATTTTGACGAATGGTACTTTGGGAGAGTCCGCTTGGTATTGTAACATCGCCAATAATTGTACCAGTAAACTTCCGGTGAATTAAATAATTTAAAATAGATGTTTTTCCGCTACCATTCGGGCCAACCAGAGCTACTTGTTCGTTTTGGAAAATGTCAAACGTAATCGGATGGAACAGCGGCTCTCCGTCATAGCATAATGTAAAATTTTTTACGCGCAGCACCGGGTTGCGATGACTAAATTGGCAGTTAATTGTTAAATCGCTCATCTTTTCTATATTTTTTAATAGCTTTGTTTTCTCTTCAATTTTTTCATTTGTGCGTTTTTCAATTGCTTTTGCGCGTTTATTCATACGCTTCGCAATCGCGTTACCGAACGGATCATTACCAGAAGGCTTTTCCCGTTTTGCGGCCCAGTCGGATTTTTCTTTTGCTGTTTTTTGTAATCGGTCAATTTCAGACCTTAATGTTTTATTTTGCTCAAGTTCGTACTCGTCTTGCAGTTGTTTTTGCTGCTCATACGTCGAAAAGTTTCCTTTATAAAGTGCAAGCTGACTTTTTTCAATCACTAAAATGTGATCCACAACAGCATCGACAAAGTTTCGATCATGGCTCACGACGATGAAACCTTTTTTCTTTTTTAAATAGCTAGCTACAATT
>JBJEFO010000078.1:4688-5865 GCA_051874135.1 Lysinibacillus sp. | reverse complement strand
AAACGTACCGCAAAAACAAAGTGGCGCTATATTATAACGATGGCGTACGCAAAGAGGCATATTCATTTAATGACATGAAGCTGTTAACAAACAAGGCAGCAAATGTGTTAAAAGAGGCGACGAATATGAAAAAAGGAGATCGCATGTTTATATTCATGCCACGTTCTCCAGAGTTGTACTTTTCGCTATTAGGTGCTTTAAAAATGGGTGTTATTGTTGGTCCATTATTCGAAGCATTTATGGAAGGGGCAGTATACGATCGTCTTTCTGATAGCCAAGCGGTGGCGATAGTAACAACACCTGCATTGTTGTCACGAGTGCCGGTAGATAAGTTGTCACACTTAAAAACAATTTTCTTAGTAGGCGAAGATATTGAAGAAACGGAACAAATCGTAGACTTCAATAAACGTATGAAGGAAGCTCCAAATAAATTTGACATTGAATGGGTTGATAAAGAAGATGGTATGATTCTTCACTATACTTCTGGATCAACTGGTGCACCAAAAGGGGTACTACACGTACATTATGCAATGGTGCAACAATACCAAAGTACGCAATGGGTGCTAGATTTAAATGATGATGATATTTATTGGTGTACTGCTGACCCAGGTTGGGTAACAGGTACAGCTTACGGGATTTTTGGTCCGTGGTTAAACGGTGCAACAAGTTTAATTTTAGGTGGTCGCTTTAGCCCACAAGCATGGTACAGCGCTATTCAAGACTACGGTGTAACGGTTTGGTATAGTGCGCCGACAGCGTTCCGTATGCTAGCAGGTGCAGGTCACAGCTTACTTGAGAAATATGACTTATCATCACTACGTCACGTTTTATCTGTTGGCGAGCCGTTAAATCCAGAAGTAATTCGTTGGGGTATAGAAGAGCTAGGGCATCGTATTCATGATACTTGGTGGATGACAGAAACAGGCGGACATATGATTTGTAACTATCCAAGTATGGATATTAAGCCTGGTTCAATGGGGAAACCAATACCAGGTGTTTATGCAACGATTGTTGATGATCAAGGAAATGAAGTACCGCCATTTACGATGGGGAACTTAGCTATTCGCAAAGGCTGGCCAAGTATGATGCGCCAAATTTGGAACAATCCTGACAAGTATGATTCGTATTTCTTAAAAGGTGAGTGGTATGTTTCAGGTGATTCAGCATACATGGATGA
>JBJEFO010000078.1:0-4588 GCA_051874135.1 Lysinibacillus sp. | reverse complement strand
CTTTCAACGATGGAAGATTAATTATGCTGCACTATGAAATCTTATGTGAAACGTTGAGCAAAAAATTATTGCATAGTCACTAATTTTTATGCAACATCTTGCATATCTTAATACAAGCGAGAAAGGGGATATTTCGACAGAAAATCGAAATATCTCCTTTCTAATTCCCTTTAGCGAAACATGTCACTTTGAATGAATATTACATATGTAAAATAATAATAATTCCAAATATTCCTTAATTATATAAAAATACAGTTGACTAAATAAATATACAGAACTATACTATTTTTATCTTAGCGTTTCAAACGGACGATTTTTTTAAAATACATAACAAAAGGACACCATTTTGATGGCATGTCCTATTTAAATTTTTGAGGTGAATGAAATGAAAGTTGGAATTATCGGTGCCACAGGCTATGGTGGTTTAGAATTAATCCGTTTTTTATACAATCATAAAGAAGTAGAACAGCTTGAGTTATTTACATCATCAGAGGAAGGTACTGTATTTTCAACGAAGTTTCCACATTTAGTGGACATCAATGATCAACCGCTTCAAAAAATTGATTATGACGTATTGAGCACTTTTGATGTTGTATTTGCTAGTACGCCATCTGGAGTATCAAGTAATCTATTTCCACCATTAGTAGACCGTGGACCGAAGCTAATTGATTTATCGGGTGATTTCCGTTTAAAAGATTTAGCGAGCTACGAACAATGGTATAAAAAAACACCAGCACCGAAAGAGACAGTCGATGCTAGCGTATACGGCTTAACAGAATGGAATGAAGCAGCGATTAAGGACGCTAAATTAATCGCAAACCCAGGTTGCTATCCAACTGCGGTATTATTGTCACTTCTACCATTAATAAAAGAAAAATTAATTGATCCGAGCTTCCTCGTAATCGATGCGAAAAGTGGTATTTCAGGTGCGGGTAATAAACCATCTCAAACGACGCACTATAGTGAAGCAAACGAATCGTTTTCGATTTATAAAATTAATGAACATCAACATATTCCAGAAATTGAACAGGCAATTAGCATGTTTGCAGGTGTAGAGACAAAAATCTCATTTAATACGCATTTAGTGCCAATGACGCGCGGTATTTTAGCGACATCTTATGCACAAGTATGTCCAGGCGTAACACAGCAAAACTTAATTGATTGTTTACAAGAAACATATAAAAATCATCCGTTCGTACGTGTCATTGAAGATGCGGCATCGGTCGGTACAAACCGAGTAAAAGGCTCAAACTTCTGTGATGTCTATGCGAAGTTAGATGAACGAACTGGTCGTGCAACGATTGTTGGTGTTATCGATAATTTAGTAAAAGGCGCTGCAGGTCAGGCCATCCAAAACATGAACGTACAAATGAATTTACCGCAAACGACTGGTTTACAAGTTGTGCCGTACTTCATTTAAGGAGAGAATCTTATGACAACGATTGAAATGAAAAAGCTATCAAGCAATAATATTGTGTCACCAAAAGGGTTTACAGCTGCTGGTGTACATTGTGGCATTAAAAAAGAGAAAAAAGACTTGGCGATTTTAGTAAGTGAAGTGCCTGCTTCTGTAGCCGGTGTATTTACGACAAATGCAGTGCAAGCAGCGCCATTAAAAGTAACGAAAGAAGTCGTATATAATTCGAAAAAAATGCAGGCAATCATTGTTAACTCAGGGAATGCCAATGCTTGTACAGGAAAGCAAGGGATTGCAGATGCTTATGAAATGCAAGCACTAGCAGCAACAAAGCTTGGTATCGAGCCTTACTTAGTAGGTGTTGCTTCTACAGGTGTCATCGGTGAAATTATGAATATGGAGCCTGTCGTAAAAGGCATGGAAATGCTGAACCCAAACAATGATTTAGAAAGCGGTATGAATTTCGCTCAAGCTATTTTAACGACAGATACGGTTATGAAAAACACGACGTATGCAACTGTTATTGATGGTAAAGAAGTGTTAGTTTCAGGTACTGCAAAAGGTTCTGGTATGATTGAGCCAAATATGGCAACGATGCTTGGTTTCATTACAACGGATGCTAATATTGAATCAGATGAATTACAAAAGGCATTATCTGAAATTACGAATTTAACGTTTAACGCCATTACAGTAGATGGTGATACATCGACTAACGATACAGTCGTTGTGATGGCAAATGGTTTAGCTGGTAACGAGCCACTTACACCTGCTCACCCTGATTGGAATAACTTCTATACAGCTTTACGTTTAGTAGCAGAAGACTTAGCAAAAGCGATTGCGCGTGATGGCGAAGGGGCGACAAAGCTAATTGAAGTAGAAGTTGACGGCGCCATTTCAGACGAGGAAGCACGTAAAATTGCGAAAACAGTCGTAGGTTCTCCGTTAGTAAAAACAGCTGTATTTGGCTGTGATGCAAACTGGGGTCGTATTATTGCTGCTGTTGGCTATAGCGGTGCAACAGTAGACCCAGAGAAAATTACAATTAAAATTGGTGGCGCAACAATGGTAGAAAAAGGCGAGCCAATTAAATTTTCTGAGGAAGAGCTAATTGAAATTTTAAAACAAAGTGACGTGAAAATTTACGTGTCGTTAGAAGTAGGAGAAGGACACGGCTATGCATGGGGGTGTGATTTAACTTATGACTACGTTCAAATCAACGCATCATACCGCTCGTAAAATGGTGATTAAGCTTGGAGGTAGTACGTTAGAAGGTCTAAATGAGGCCTTCTTTCGTAATTTCAAAGCACTTCAAGACGAGGGGTATCAACTAATTATTACACACGGTGGCGGTCCAGCAATTAACCGTGAACTAGCGAAAGCAAATATTACGTCACATACAGTGAACGGGCTGCGTGTAACGAGTGAAGACATGATTGACATTGTACAGTCAACATTGATCGGAAAAGTAAATCCTGCACTTGTGCATGAACTTAATGCAGCGGGTATTACAGCAGTAGGCTTAAATGGTTTTGACGGTACTCTTTTAGAAAGTACGTATTTAGACAAAGAAACATACGGATTTGTGGGAGAAGTGACGAACGTTAATACGACACTTCTAGATGCATTAACAGCAACAGGGATTGTCCCGGTTATCGCGTGTATTGGCGCGACAAAAGAAGGGCAGGCACTTAATATTAATGGCGATACAGTAGCAAGTGAAATTGCTTTAGCTGTAAAAGCAGAAAGTCTACTACTTGTAACAGATGTAGCAGGGATTCGCATTCATGATGAGTATCAAAAGGAAGTAACAGAAGCTGATATTAACGGTTGGATTGAGGAAGGGCATATTTACGGCGGTATGATTCCGAAAGTACAAGGAGCTGTGGCGTGCTTACATGCAGGCATTCCATCTGTACAAATCGTTAATGATACATTAACCGGTACAACGATTAAAAATGAAGGGTAAGTGAAGAGAATGGGTGCATTATTTCAAAACTACGCAAGAAGACCAATTGCCATTGAAAAAGGGCAAGGAACAGAAGTATTTGATACGAATGGTAAGCGCTATTTAGATTTCACAAGCGGTATTGCCGTATGTGCACTTGGTCATGCACATCCAGCAATCGTTAAAGCGATTCAAGAACAAAGTGAAAAGCTTTGGCACATTAGTAATTTATTCGAAAGTCCAGGGCAAGAAAAATTAGCGGAAACACTTGTGCAGGATTTGCATTTATCACATGCCTTTTTCTGTAACAGTGGTGCTGAAGCGAATGAAGCAGCGATTAAATTAGCGCGTAAACATACAGGTAAACATAAAATCATCGTATTCCAGCAATCATTCCATGGTCGTACGTTTGGTGCGATGAGTGCGACAGGTCAAGATAAAGTACGTAACGGTTTTGGGCCGTTAGTAAGTGAATTTGTCACATTACCGTTTAACGATGTAGAAACATTAAAAGCGGCAGTAGACGGTGAAACAGCTGCAATCATGCTTGAATTAATTCAAGGTGAGGGCGGTGTAAATCCTGTTACTGATGAGTTTGCAGCAGCTATTCATGACATTCATCAAAATAGTGATGTACTGTTAATTGTAGATGAAGTGCAAACAGGTATTGGCCGTACTGGTACACGTTTTGCATTCGAACAAACGGTATTAAAGCCAGATATCGTATCGATGGCAAAAGGTTTAGGCGGCGGTTTCCCGATCGGCGGTATTTTAGGAACAGCTGAACTATTCGATACATTTAGTGCAGGAACACACGGCACAACATTCGGTGGTAACCCACTAGGTGTGGCGGTTGCACAGACGGTTCTTGATCATGTGTTTAATGAGGAATTTTTACAAGGCGTACAGGAAAAATCAGCTTATTTAGTAGCAAAAGTAAAAGAATCATTACCACATGTGAACGTTTACGGTAAAGGGTTAATGTTAGGGATTGGCTGGGGCGAGGATGTAGCGCCTTATGTAACGGCTTTAGACGGAGCAGGCTTACTAACAGTAGCAGCTGGCCCACAAGTCATTCGTCTATTACCACCATTAACTGTTTCAAATGAAGAAATCGACGAAGCGGTAGCAATTTTAAAATCCGTGTTAGTGAAATAATGAGAAAAGCGTTAGGCATAATAGTTGCTTAACGCTTTTTTACTCACTAGCTAGTTGCTGTTCGAAAG
>JBJEFO010000077.1:0-5865 GCA_051874135.1 Lysinibacillus sp. | reverse complement strand
CATTCATAGCCGATTGAACGGCTTTCTCTGTTCGTACAACAAACGCTGCAAGTTGCCCGCGTGTGACGTATGATCCACCATCAAATTGGGTTGCTGTTCTTCCTGTTGTAATGCCATTTGTATAAAGCGCCAATACATAGTCTTTATATTCCTCAATCACATCCGTTAACGGCATCGTCGCGCCTTCTGGTGATTGCAAATGAAATGCATTCACAAGCATTTTCGCTAAATGATTACGCTGAATCGGTTCATTCATACGGAACGTACCATCCTCATAACCACTAATAATGCCCGCTTGTGCTAATGCAGCAATCGCTCCGTAATATGGATTGCTAGGTAATACATCAGTAAATCCTGGATCCACTACATTCTTCGTATCTAGCCCTAAAATACCGGCTAAAATTTTCGCCATTTGTCCACGTGTTGCCACATTATTAGGTTTGTAAGTGCCATCTTCATAACCACTCAAAATTCCTCGCTCGGCTAATTCTCGCACGGCGTCAGCGTAATAGGCGGAATCCGGCACATCTGGAAAGGTGGCTGCTTTTGTGTAAACTGGTGCAAAAACAGGCACAGAACTGACAGCTAAACTGAGACCTACTATTGCTTTTATATAATTATTATTAATGCCCATTTTATTTTCTCCTTTTCTCGTAATATTAATTTTGAAGCAGTCAAACTTCCTTTTCACAGCTTAATCTGGGAATATTAAATTTAGGTTAAATAATCAAAAATTAGATAATCTGCACTAGTCATCGTTACATCAGATAGAAAGCATAAAAAATAACGCTAATCGATTGATTGCGTCTTCATTATAAATGTTGTCTATGTTATTTAACTTTGTTACAACGCAATTTGGAACAAATACATTAAATGAACTTGAATGTTATAAGACTTATCGCAAAAAGGCTTGATTAAAGAATAGAGAAAAGTATCTGCCACTTCGCTTTCGATACAGATAAATGCTACCCGTTAATGCGGGATAAATAAGAAACACGGCGGTTAAATTTAACCGCCGTGCCCTCTTTTCTCTGCATTTCGCAAATCTTTTTCCACTTTTTTATTTAACCGCACTTCCATTGCTTTGCCAAATACCCATAAAAGGAAAATGGCAATAGCGGCAAGCACTAGTTTTATCGGATGTCGAATAAGCTCTGTAATATCCTGCCCTACAAAACTCATCGAAAAAATCATAATCATCTTCCCAAGAATGAGTGCTACTAAGTAAAACTGTCTACGAATATTTGATAGACCCGCTACGATATTTACTAAAACGGATGGCGTAAACGGAAAACATAACAGTACAAATAATGGGCTTAAGCCCTTCATATCAACCCATTTAATAAGCGTCTTGACACGCTTGCTTTGCGTAAAAAAGTGTAAGCGCGGATGTCTCCCAAACTTACGTACAATTAAAAAGATCGCATATGAACCAAAAACCGTGCCAATCCATGATAATAAAAACCCTAAAAGTAGTCCGAATGCATTAGCGTTTGCTACGACAATGACGACAAGTGGTAAAAACGGCAAAAACGATTCAAGAAACGGTAAAAACAAACCAATTAACGGTCCCAATGTTCGGTAATACTTTTCTACTTCCTCTATATTCTCAATCGTTAGCCAATCGAACATTTAAACCACCTCAAATTAATTACATCTTGTTATAATAGAGTTTTCTAAATATTATTGTAATACAAGAATATATCAAAAAGCCTACTTCTTTGTTGAAAAGTCTTAATTTGTTCACATGATTCTATGTCTTAAAAGTTGAATCCTTTCAGCTACTTCCTAATAATATATTATTTTAATGACATTTCATATTTTTCACACTATCCCGAACAATTATTTAACGTTTTTCCACTGTATTTGGTTTCTATTATAAGTAGAATTACACAGAGATGCTCGTTTTTATTCACGTTGTTTTTTAAAATTTGTAATTACAGGAGGTGCAGAAAATGGGGATTTCCTATTGGTGGATGATTTTAGGTATGACGCTCGTTACATACATACCGCGCGCAATTCCATTAACATTTTTACAAGGGGTTGAATTGCCACCTTTTCTTTCAGGTGTTTTACGTAATATTCCGTTTGCGATACTAGGCGCACTAATTTTCCCGGCCATTTTTTATATTCAACAAGGCGATTATTTCTTTGGCATTTTAGGGACAGTTGTTGCCTTTAGTATTGCTTACGCAGGGGCTAACGTTATTTTCGTTGTGCTCGGAGCAATCGCGGCATTAGCAATTTATAGTTTAATTATGATGTAGTTATAAGGGGGATGAATACAATTGAAGAATGTTCATTTTTTCTCTGGTTTAAAGGCAGGTATGCCGATTGCTATCGGGTATTTTCCCGTTGCGTTGACGTTTGGATTACTTGCCAAAACAACCGGTCTTTCTATTTTAGAGGCGGCCGCCATGAGCATTTTTGTTTATGCAGGCGCTTCCCAATACATTAGCTTAACGTTAATTTCAAAAGGCGTTGACCCAATCGTCATTGTTTTAAATACATTTATCGTAAATATTCGGCATTTTTTAATGTCTGCTGCACTGAATGAAAAAATGGCTTGCGCACCAAAATGGACAAAAGGACTGTTTGCTTTTTGGGTAACAGATGAAACATTTTCCGTACTTGCTACGCGCAAAGAACAGCAGCTTCCGATGTCATTTGGCTTTGGTGTCAATTTAATTGCCTATAGTAGTTGGGTTGCATTTACGGTTGTTGGACATTTAATCGGTGCCAATTTGCCAATGTTTTTGCAAGCTGCGATGTCGGTTGCGCTTTATGCAATGTTTATCGGACTTCTTGTGCCGTCGATGCGTGGTAACCGAAAAGTTGTCCTACTTGCACTCGTTGCAGCAATTATAAACTCCGTATTTTATTGGACAGGCTGGTTGTCAACTGGATGGGCTATCATCGTATCAGCACTTGTCTCCGCTATAGCTGTGGAGATTATTTATAATCGTTATGCAAAGAAAAAACAAATGGTGAATGTACAGTGATTTTTATTTCCCGCACGTAAAGCTGTATTTCCCGCACATAAGTGTAGGCTATACGCACATAACACTGCCTTATCCGCACATAACTACACGCTATACGCACATAACGCCACTTTATCCGCACAAAACTACAAAAGCATCCCTCAAATAAAAGAGAGATGCTTTCGTTTTACCTCGCTAACAATAAACCAATTCGGTGGTGGTCATCGCTATGGACAACATGTTGTGTTAAGCGAAGTTCTTGTTTATGATCGAGCACTTCAAGCTTACAATGTGCAGCATTTACTTGTAACGCTTCGTATAGTTCTCGCTCTGTTTGCACTTCACGACCGTTTACTTTTTTAATAATTTCACCCGCTAGTAAACCCATTTTCTCTGCAGGGGAATTTGGCAAGACGGCCGCAATCGTTGCTCCCTTTGAATTTGGTGCAACAGCGTAAACATCTCGATCCTGTAACTTGTACTGCAGTGACATACATAAACGAATACACGCCCCGGCTACTAAAACGACGAACGCAATTTCTGCCATAAAGGAAGCTGCTATACCGCCAAGTACTACAACGATCCCTAGCCATGTAACAGATTTCGCTAACTTCGGATAAAAATAAACTGGTAACGTTTTACGTGTCATTTGCTGGAACCCGATTACAAATGGGAATAATACGAAGCTAAATGCCTCTTCACCAATTGTAAACTGCGGCCAATATGGTACATATGAAGGAATGACATCACCAGGAATCAACATAAATATTGGCAATATCCAAATTTGCTTCGAGAAATATGAAACCGCCTTTAAACCACGCTTTGTCTTTTCCATTATCGGGGACGCTAAATAAGCGCCGGACTTCCGAATTTGAATTCCTTCTGCAATTAACAATAAGCCCGCCATAATACAAATTGGTGTAAGGATTGCATCATGCCACATTACACCTGAAATTTCCACACCGAAAATTGTAAATGCTTGACCGACTGCCTCAACTAAAACTAAAACTGCCGCACTGACAGCAAATAATACAACCGGTGATAATAAATGAAATGTATAAAGTACTAACCCTAAAACGGTTATAGCCATTAGCACAAGTAAAAATGCTGGTGCCATCGTTAAACCGACCGCTATCGTAACGAATGATAAAATGAGCGATACAGTTAAGTTAGCTAGTAAACTACTTTTCAATTCTGACCAACCACTTAAAATACGTATATTAAACGACTTTCGCTCTCTTTTTACGCGACGATATCCTAAAAAGATTGCAAAAATAATAGCAATATAAAATAATGGGTTGATGAAAAATCGTCCGATCGCTCGAAGTAATTCTAATAAAATGTCTACGTACATAATTCCACCTACCGTTTCTATCCTTACTTATTTATTGTATCAAATGCATCGTTTATTGCGTATAGAAATTTAATGCCCTAGTTTATGCATAATATAGCTAATACCCATTTGTAATTGTAAATCGTTTTCTTCTTTATTCTTATATAATACTACTTGCTCTTGCATTTTTTCGAAAAATAATTCGTCTAACACATCTCCCTCATGTATATCATATTTTTCTCGGAATGCTATTACTGCTTTTTGGGTTGCTTCATCAAAGTAACCATCTTGTCTTACGATTGGGAACCCAAATCCATGCAATACTTTTTGAGCATAAGCAATTTCTTCACTAAAATCACCTGCTTCAAAGCTACCTCGTATCGGAACAAATTCAATCGTATACAAAGGATGCTGATCAGCTTCTACATCAGGCTTTACCCCTTTGCCATGAATCCACGTTTCCTTTGGTGTTAGCCATTTATTCGTTGACAGCTTTACTGAACCACCATTCGTTAAATCCCATGTTTCTTGCACAGTCCCTTTGCCGAAGCTTGTTGTCCCAACAATTGTTCCAGCACCCCAGCTCTGTATAGCGGCAGTTAATACTTCACTAGCAGAGGCTGATCCTTCATTTTGCAAAACAACAAGCGGTAATTTACGAACCGCCTTTCTAAACCCTTCGATTTCTTCGATCTTTACTGTTTTTAAAGGCTCTAAATGTCCATCTCCACCTTGCATATACGCATACACTTGATTTGCTTCTCCAATTGTGCTGACAATGCCCCCTACACTATGTAAATAGCCCCCTGGATTATCACGCACATCTACAATAAGTGCTTGGACATTTTGCTTATTAAGTTCAGCCACTGTTTTTAGCCATTTCTCCAATGTATTTTGTGCAAATAAACTAATCTCTACATAGCCAATTGGCACATCTTCAACTGTAATAATTTTCGACTCAATTGTCTCATTTTCCATTTCTGCCCGCTCGACAACAACTTTAATATGTCGCTCAAGACTTGGGCGATAAAGAACGAGCGATACTTCTTCTCCTTTTTTCCCTTGCATTAGTTGAATAACTTCTCCCATTGATTTGCCATCCAAACGTTCATCATTAATTTGTATTAGCTCATCATACGGGCGTATACCTGCTTTCTCTGCTGGGGAAGATTTGACAGGCGATACGATAATAAATTTCCCACTCATCTCGGAAATTTCAACACCAATTCCTATCTTTTCACCAGCTAACGATGCTCTCTGAATTTTTGCCTCCTCTTTCGAATAATACGAGCTATACGGATCTTTAATGGCCGATGCCATTCCGCGTAAAGCTCCTTCAATGAGTTCCTTACTGTCCAAATCATAAACCGACTGTTCCCCAATAAGCATGTACAACTCTTCCACAACGGCCAACTCATCTTCTCCTTCGACCGTCACAAACTGTTGCCGAATAAAAGTATAAATTGTGACAGTCAACACAACGACCGCTAAAAATAAAAAAAGTCGACTTCTCGGTATCCTTCTCACCTCTACTCATAAAATATGAATAGA
>JBJEFO010000076.1:0-5928 GCA_051874135.1 Lysinibacillus sp. | reverse complement strand
ATGTATTGTTGCTTAATGCCCGTTAATGCGGGATAAAAAAAAGCTTCTATTAATCTATTTTCAGATTTTTTAGAAGCTTGTTTTTTATTTTGAGCGATCAAATTGTAAAATGACTTTGTGTAACTCATCTGATTGTTGTTGTAAGTTTTGTGATAGTTTTTCTATTTGTTCAATTGAGTGGGCTTGCTCTTCTGTCGCTGAGCTTACTTCTTGCGTACTTGCTGATGTTTGCTGTGCGATTGCCGCGACTTCGTGTGATTGCTGCGCAGTCTTTTCAATATTTCGCATTTGTTTATCTACTAGCTTTGAAATTTTGATAACCGCATCTGCCATTTCATGTACACCGGTAGCCATACCTTCCACAGTAGCAGTCGTTTCTGACACACGTGTTGACTCACTTACTGCATACTGCACTTGTTCATTCATTTGTTTCACAACAGTATTTACATTACTTTGAATCGTTTGAATTAAATGTGTAATCCCTTTAACAGCGTTCGCACTTTCATCTGCTAATTTCCGTACTTCTTCTGCTACAACAGCAAATCCCTTTCCATGCTCTCCTGCACGTGCTGCCTCAATTGAAGCATTTAATGCAAGCAAGTTTGTTTGCGCTGCAATATCACCAACAAGTCCAATAATGTGCTCTACTTGCTGTGCGTTTTTTTCTAACTCTACAATACTTCGAAGAGCTTGCTCATTCCCTGAAGTAATATGTTCTATGCCCTCTACTAAGCCTTGAATTGAATCAGTCGCTTCCGATAACCTTCTTATAATAGCATGCGATTGTTCTGCTGAATTGATTGCTAAACTATTTACTTCGCCTGCTAAAATCTTAACATCTTCAATTGCTTCCACTGTATCTTGCACTGCATTTGCTGATGCATCGGCACCACGCGAAATTTGTCCAACTGTCGATGCAATATTAGAAGCCTCTGCGCGCGCAGCTACTGTTTGCTTTGATAAATGACGAATCGTGTCATTCGTTTTTTGGAAATTATTCTCGATGCCGTCGACCATTCCTCGAAGATTTACGAGCATTAATTGGAATGCCTGTGCAACCGACCGAATCTCATCATTTGTTTTTGGCATCTCAACGTCTTGACCGATTTTCCCTTCCGCTACAAGAGTCGCGGTCTGTTCAAGCTTTTGCAACGGTTTCACGATAATAACGCTGAATATCGCTGCCAAAATACAGGACCATGCAATCCCTAAGCAATACGTAATAATTTCAAATACTATGCGATTAACAGATGGAAAAAATATAGGTTGAATATATTCAATAAATAAAAAACTTACTGAATATGTGACTAATGCTAGTATACCAACGAATAATACAATCTTTGTTCGTAAATTAAACATTGTGCCTTGCGATTTCATGAGTGGTCATCCCTTCTTCTGCTGAATTTCAAACTGCTCTATCAAACGCTTCAACTCCTGAAAGGTTTGTTTATACGTATGAAGATCCCCACCGAACGGATCAAACACATCTTGACTACTATATGGCGTTACATATTCTTTTAACGTATACGTTTTATCCTTTGCCTGGGCAAATGTTTGCAGTACCATCTCTTTATGTGCACTCGTCATCGTTAAAATCAAGTCGGCCCACTCGATATCTTGTTCATTAATTTGCTTTGAGACATGTTGATGTTGAATATTTTCCTCCATAAGAACAGCTCTTGCATTTTCCGACATTTCTCCGCCTTCTAACGCGTAAATACCAGCTGACTTCACGTTAATATTTGGTAATTTTTTGTTTTTTAAAATTGCTTCTGCCATTGGACTTCTGCAAGTGTTTCCAGTACATACAAAATAAATATTCATGACCAACCTCTCCATCTGTCTAAGTCGTTTTTCAAAATACATAATTATTGTATTTATCCATTAGCATATCAAATTTAGAAATAGAAGAAAAGTAAAGATGTAGAAATACATCCTTTTATATGTCAATTATTACACAAATAAAAGGAATCTTATTTTGGAGAAAAAAGGTGTTTTATATAGAAAATAATAGAATAAAGGAGATTATTTAGTTCTACGATTATCGAAACACTAGTTCCTTCAGCCTTCCATGAAGATGTCTTCTTAGTATAGCTCTACATACATCTAATGATAAAAATTTACAATTGTTATTATAATATAACGAAAAAAACTCCACATAAAATGTGAAGTTTTAGTCTAAAATTTATACCATTTTTCCCCGGATGCTTTTTCTAAACGATTCATAATTGCTGAACCAACACCTTTTTTCGATGTTGCTGTCGCTAAAATAATCGTTGCATCTGTTTTATCACAGCTACGTAGCGCATCGTAAAGATTTGCCCCCATTTGATATTGATCATGTTCATCACCAAATGTAAAGAAATAGTCTGCTGTACTATGTGCATATGCGCTTGGTGCTAATAGCGCAACTTTATGACCTTGTTGTTGCAAATTTTTTACAGCTAACTCGATATTAGCAGTTTCATCAATTAAATATACGGGCGCTTCTGGTGCGTAATGTGTATATTTCATCCCAGGTGCCTTTGGGGTAGATTCAATTTTTTGCTCAGCACGTGTCGGCTCAATTACTGTGCCAATTACTTTTTCTAGCATTTCTTTTGTCACGCCACCTGGACGTAAAATAACAGGCGGCTCGTGCGTTACATCTAGAACAGTAGATTCTATCCCAATACCCGTTGTACCTCCATCCACTATGTACGGAATAATGTTATTTAAATCTTCCGCTACATGTGACGCTTTTGTTGGACTTGGTTTTCCACTACGGTTTGCACTCGGCGCAGCAAGTGGTTTTTTTAATGTACGTAACAATTGTAATGCCACCGGATGATCTGGCATACGCATGCCCACTGTCGATAATCCTGCTGTTACACTCGGTGCTAATACACCTGGTTTCGCCTTCATTACAAGTGTTAGTGGTCCTGGCCAAAATGCATCCATACACTTTTTCGCAACATGCGGGATTTCTTCTATATAATTAGTTAATTCTTCAGTTGTACCTATATGTACAATTAACGGATTATCAGATGGTCGGCCTTTCGCTTCAAAAATACGTTTTACTGCCTGATCATCTGTTGCAACAGCACCTAATCCGTAAACGGTCTCCGTTGGAAATGCTACAACTTGACCAGCATTCAATAAATCCACAGCTTGTGCATAAGTTTTTTCGCAATTCATATTATTATCCACAATGACTAGTTTTGTTTTCATCGTTTCACCTCTTCATTTACACACAACTGTTAAAATAATCCACAATTTGTTAGTAACTTATAAACAACTGTGAATAAGTTTTCAGAAAATGTGCATAACTTTACGACAATTTTTCCTTTAACCATTCTATAAATTTAAATCGAACTTTTTCTTTTTCAGGCTGCTCTGGATCCTCACAAACCATCGGAAACATTGAACAGAACCAGTTTTCTCCCCGACCATTCCCAATAACAATAACTAACGAATTTTTTACGTGTTGTGGATAAAACGTATGCGCTAATAGCTTTGGTGGAATTAAGTTATCCCCAATTTTCATTTGAATGTGCAAATGTGCATAATTTTTTTCTATATGACGCCCGATTTGCTGTATTAATTCGTTTTTTTGTCCCGCTTCTGTGGATGAATTGTTCATAAATTGATCTACATCTAGCGCAATTTGTTGTTTAATTTGTTGGTCCTTTGCGGTATTACTATTCGCAATAACACGTACCATTAAATCATCTGTGTAGCTCGGTCTCTTTTCTTCTAGCAAATCTATAAAACTCGGTACAATTTGCACAACTATATATAATGCAATTGCACTTATAATTAATTTCAACGTTGCTAAAAGTTTATCATATCTTCTAATCTCGTAATCGTTTAACATGAAAATCCCTCCTTGCCTAGCATTGTGGACAAGGAGGTAGATTTTTATTCTACAATTTTACAAAATATTATACGATCTTTACCGTTAATATCTTTCACGACTTCGACTTGGCCCTGCGGAAATGCTTTTTCAAACATTTCTTTTACTGCCGGACCTTGTTTATAACCGATTTCCATCGCGATAAATGCTGGTGTGTTCATCATTTTCGGCAAGTTTTCAGCTAGCTTACGATATAAAATAAGTCCCTCTTCTTCTGCAAAAAGGGCTGTATGTGGTTCATGATCAAGCACAACTTCTGACATTTCTTGTGCCTCATCAAACGCAATATACGGTGGATTAGATAAAACGATATCCCACTTTTCCTGTTCAATCGGCTCTGTTAAATCGCCTAATCGAAAATCAATTTCTGCTTGCAGACGCTGTGCATTTTTCTTCGCTGTCGTGAGTGCTGCTGGTGAAATATCTGTAGCCGTTACTTGCGCGTTTGGCCATTCCTTTTTCATCGTAATCGCAATTGCTCCACTACCTGTACCGATATCCGCTAGCTTAACTTCTTTATTGTCAAATAACTTTTTGCAATGGTCAAGCGTACATACAATTAGCTCTTCTGTTTCTGGTCGCGGAATTAATACCGATTCATCAACGATAAATTCACGACCGTAAAACTCTTCGACACCAGTTATATACTGTACAGGACGTCCATTTGCATGTTGTTCAACCATATGTTTAAATGTTAAAAACTGTTCTGGCGATAATTCCTCATGTGCACGCATCATTAAACTAGAATAATTTGTTTGTAAAATATGCTGTAAAAGTAACCGAGCAGCATTTTCATCGCGACCTCTGTTTACTAAAAAAGAAGAAGCCCCATTTAGGGCCTCAAAAATCGTTTTATGCATCTTGATTTAACTTCTCTAATTTAGAAGCTTGTTCTTCTAAAATGAGTGCATCAATAATTTCGTCAAGCTTACCTTCAACGATTTGATCTAACTTTTGTAACGTTAAACCGATGCGATGATCTGTTACACGGTTTTGTGGATAGTTGTACGTACGGATACGCTCAGAACGGTCGCCTGTTCCAACTGCTGATTTACGTGTAGAATCGATTTCAGCCTGTGCTTCTGCACGGTGTAATTCCGCTACACGTGCTACTAAAATTTTCATCGCTTTTTCACGGTTTTTAATTTGCGAACGCTCATCCTGCATCGATACAACTACACCTGTAGGAATGTGCGTCATACGAACAGCTGACATCGTTGTATTTACCGACTGACCACCTGCACCAGATGATGCGAATGTATCAACACGGATATCTTTTTCATGAATTTCAACATCTTCTACATGCACTTCTGGTAAACATGCAACGGTTGCAGTAGATGTGTGAATACGACCTTGTGATTCTGTCGCCGGTACACGTTGTACACGGTGTGCGCCGTTTTCAAATTTGAACTTCGAATATGCACCTTGACCGTTAATCATAAAGATAACCTCTTTATAACCACCTGCTGCGTTTGGAGAAGCTTCCATTACTTCGACTTTCCAACCTTGTGCTTCCGCATAACGTGTATACATACGGAATAAGTCCCCTGCGAAAATGTTCGCTTCGTCTCCACCTGCTGCGCCGCGAATCTCCATAATAACGTTTTTGTTATCGTTCGGGTCTTTCGGAATTAATAAAATTCGAAGACGTTCTTCTAGCTCTTCAATTTGCCCTTTTAATTCATTGAACTCTTCTTTAACCATTTCGAGCATGTCAGGATCTTTTTCAATATCTAACATTTCTCGTGCATCTGCAAATTGTTGTTTTGCTTCTTTATATTCACGATAAGCATCTACTGTCTCTTGGATATCCGATTGCTCCTTTGAATAGTCGCGAAGCTTTTTACTATCGTTTACGATATCTGGATCACTTAACAGTTCGTTTAAACGCTCATAACGATCTTCAACCGCTTGTAATCGATCAAACATGGGTTTCACCTCTAATTTTTATTTCAAAAATCTGTTCTCTATAAAATCTACCTACACTAGTATAATGAATTCTTTACACGCATGCTAGCATTATTGTTGGGAAA
>JBJEFO010000075.1:0-5938 GCA_051874135.1 Lysinibacillus sp. | reverse complement strand
AGCACATAAAGAAACGGCACTTTGTTCATCAGCAGTAAAATGGATAAATGCTTCATCCACTAGTATGTATGTCTGATATTTCTTCGCTACGTGCACCACTCGGTTCAACTCTTCAAATGATAAACATGTCCCTGACGGATTGTTAGGACGGCACACATAAACAGCCTCATATTTACGGATGATGTCTTCTATATTGTCCGGTAATGAACAAGAATGGAAATATTCTTTATATAATAAACAATCATAGTCGACTCCGTTTGCTTGACAGGCTTGTTCATATTCACTAAAAGAAGGTTGGAAAATAGCCACTTTCTTCCCTCTTAGCCATGCTGCACTCAAATGAATTGCTTCTGCACCTCCATTTGTCAAAAGTACGCATTCCTTCGGTACTCCTTCGTAACAGGCTATTTTTTCACGATGCTCTTGATACGTTAAATCCGGATAAGTCATGCTATTCTCAGCAATGGCCTTCTGCATCGCCTCTATCATGACTGTTGGAATTCCAATTGGGTTAATATTCGCACTAAAATCTATGGCAGTCGCTGTTTGCAAGCCCTTCCTTTCTAAAACTGCTGCAATCACACTTGTTTTCCCACCATGTTTCGGCCAGGTACAATTCATCGTTTGTTTCCTCACTTTTGTCTATTTTCAGCAACCATTAAAATGAAACATTTCCTTCTATTAATTAGTATATGTTCATCAGCAATTCAAGACAACTTTGAATTAGGACATGTGAACGTGCCGTATAGACTAAAATTCTCAAATTAAATAGAAAAGCCTGTACCCTTAATAGAACTAAGGGTACAGGCTATGAACTAGATTATACTTATTCTGCGATATTTATGACCGTTACTTTCTCACGAGTCATAGATTCAATACTGCGACGGATCCCTTGTGCCCCCATACCAGAAGATTTAATTCCGATGAATGGGAAATGGTCAGGACCACGCTCCGTTCTTCCATTAATTTGAACTGTTCCAACCTCTAATTGAGCCGCAATCGAAAAGGCTTTGTTTACATCCTTCGTAAAGACACTTGCCTGCAAACCAAATTCAGATTCATTCGCCAATGTAATAGCTTCAGCGTCTGATTTCACACGAATAATCGGTAAAACAGGACCAAAAGGCTCTTCCCATGCTACTCTCATATCCGTTGTCACATTATCCAATAAAGTTGGGTAAAGTAAATTATCTTCTCGTTTATTTCCAACGACTAAAGTTGCACCTTTTTCAAGTGCGTCATCTACTAAACCTTGAACATAATCAGCTGAAGCATCATCAATAAGCGGTACAATAACATTATTTTGCTCAGGAGATCCTACTGTTAGAGCCTTCACTTCTGTTTCAATTAATGAAACAAGTTCATCAGCAACATTTTCTTGAACAAGTACACGTTTGATTGCCGTGCATCGTTGACCAGAATAAGAATAAGCACCTGATACGATTTGTTTAGCCGTAAATGATAAATCAGCATCTTCACGGACGATGGCAGGGTCTTTTCCACCTAGCTCCATAACAAGCGGAATCATTTTAGCTTTTTGTGCGATATGCTGTCCTGTGTTGCTTCCGCCAGTAAATGAAATCATGTCTATTCCATCATGCTCCACTAAATAATCGCCAATGACAGAACCACGGCCAGTCACAAGATTCACAAGACCGCCTGGAATACCTGCTTTATGCAATGCTTCCACTAATTTCACACCACTAATTGCACCTTGAGTAGCTGGTTTAAAGATGACCGCATTTCCTCCCATTAATGCCGGAGCAATTTTTGCCACCGACAAATTAACAGGATAGTTATAAGGTGCAATTGCCAAAACAACACCAACAGGCACACGGTGACTCATTGCAATTTTTGAACGGCTTCCACCTGGGAAATTTTCACCAAGCATACTCTCTCCGTTCATGTGTACAGCCTCTTCAATTGTATATCGAATAAAATCAGCTGTTCTTTCCACTTCCTTCAAGGCATCAAGATGTGGTTTCCCAACTTCTTTCATAATAATATCTGCTATTTCTTCTTTTGCCGCTAATAATTCATCGATCCAACGGTATAAAAAAGTCGCTCTTTCACGGATTGTTAAGCTAGCCCATTGTTTTTGTGCCAATTTCGCTCCTGCAATCGCTTCATCCACTTCTTGACGCGAAATCGCTTGTACTTGCCCTATTTCCTTACGTAAATATGGAGAAACGATACTAATTGTCTCACCAGAACTACTTTTTTTCCATTGACCATTCAAATAAAAATCATATATGTAACTCATGCTGTATTCCTTTCTTACATTGAACTTCTTATGTTTATTAATGATTCAAAATGCGTTTTATTAAAACCTCAGAATTTCATACTATATGAAAATAGGATTTCAATCAAGAATTATCACTCGTATTGTATCAAATTAACAAAAAATAAATTCGATTTGTGTTTTTTAACTTCTATTACAGATTATTATTGAAGTATAATAAAAAAATCCTGTACACCTTTCATGGTATACAGGATTACATCAATACAATTATTTAGCAAGTGTTCCATTGTACACAGCTGCAGCAAAATCCGCTCTTGTTGCCACATCAGTCGGACGATATTTAGTCGTTTTAAAGCCTGTTGTTTGATCAATAATATTCATTACAACAATTTCTGAAAATGCCCAATAAGAAGGCGAAATATCCGAATAAATGCCATTTGCTTGTGAAGTGGAAATCGTTAATTTTAAATTGAAGGCATTATGGACAATGACGGCCATTTGCGCCCTGGTCAATGTGTCATTCGGTCTATATGTACCATCCGTAAAACCTTGAATAATCCCTAACTCTTTCATAGCTGCAATATCTTTTGCAAACATATGACTCGATGATACATCTTTAAAGGAAGTCGTATTTTTTGGCGTATAATTTAACACTCTATTAATAATCGCCGCCGCTTGACCCCTGGTTACCGAATTGCTTGGTCTAAATGTCCCATCCAGATATCCATTAATTACTCCTTGCGCGCTTAGGTTATGTATTGCATAATAAGCAAAATGACTCGATGACAAATCGGTAAAACTGCTAGTCGAAGAGACTTCCGTTCCTAAAATTCGCTTCGCACCTAAATAAAGTGGTTTCCAATAAGAATTATTTAGACTATATACTTTGACACCAGAACTTGTTGTAGAACTAATAAAGTTGTTATTCCCGATGTATATCCCAACATGGGAAACACCTCCAGAATTAGTCGTATCAAAAAATACTAAATCTCCTAATTGTAGACTATTAGCCGAAACTGCTCTACCAGTATTATATTGGTCTTTTGAAGTACGAGGTAATGTTACGCCAACTTGCTTGTACACATATTGAACGTAGCCAGAACAGTCGAAACCTGAAGGCGTCGTACCTCCATATAAATATGGAGCCCCTATGTATTTTTGGGCGATATTCGCGACATCACTACCCGTGTATGTTGCAGCCATTCCTTTCGTTGGAATACACAATAAAACAAGTGAAATAATCAACACACTACTTAATATTGTCCTCAGTTTTTTCATTGAACCAATCCTTTTTTATTATTTTCCTATATCAATATAATTATATAATAGATAGATTACAAAATATAGAACTTTATAACCAGGAAAATTATTCCGCAAAATCAATAATTTAAATAAATTTCAATAATGCCACCGGTCCTTCTGTGTTCTGTGCAGCCTTCTTTGCATGTATGGAAAATAGAAATAAAAACCCTCTCTATGCAAAGCGAAAGAAGGAGTCATGTGGCAGAAATAAGACACGTCTTGCAGGAAATCCTGATTTCCGTAAGAACATTAGCTTTTACTTTTAAGGAACAACGGTCAGACAGTAATTAAACTTCGAAATTTATTCCATTCAAACTAGCGCTAATCCTCCTAGTTCAAAACACAAGCACCTCATTTAGCGTCATATAGACTAGAGAAAGCTGACAATTACACTTCATTCAAAGTAATCATCAACGTAAGATTTTATCATTTTCTATACATAAAAAAAGCCTGAAAAAGGCATCTACAACAAATACCATTTTCCAGACTAATATAACTTTAAAAGAAAAGATTCAATATACAATAAATAAGTGCCGCTAATGTAGCCGAAATCGGCAATGTAATCACCCATGTAATGACCATGCGTTGCGCTGTGCCCCATTTGACACCTTTCAAACGATGTGCAGAACCGACCCCTAAAATGGAAGAGGAAATAACGTGAGTTGTACTTACCGGTAGACCGATTGTCGTTGCCCCAAAAATCAATGAAGCACCAGCCAAATCAGCCGCCACACCATTTACAGGACGAATTTTCATGATTTTCCCGCCGACTGTTTTAATAATTTTCCAGCCACCTACTGATGTACCTAACCCCATTGCTGTTGCACAGGCAAATTGCACCCAAAATGGGATATCCGATGATGCCACATAACCATTGGCAATAAGCGCCATCGTGATAATTCCCATTGCTTTTTGTGCGTCATTTGTACCATGCGTATATGATTGTAATGCAGCAGTAGCTATTTGGAAATAACGAAATCGTCTATTTGTTTTTGTTAAATTATTTTCCTTGAATATCACCTTGAAAATACTATATACAATGTAACCTAACGTAAATGCCAAAATTGGCGATAAAATTAATGCAGCAATAATCTTACCGAAACCTGCCCATTTTATCGCTCCAAATCCTGCAGCCGCAACTGCAGCACCTGCAATACTACCGATAATGGCATGTGATGAAGAACTTGGTATGCCGTAATACCAAGTAATTAAGTTCCAGGCGATCCCGGAAATTAAAGCAGCTAAAATCACGACAGAACCATTTTCTAGTGTAAATGGATCAACGATTCCTTTTGTGATTGTTTTCGCAACACCTGTAAAGGTCATTGCTCCAACAAAGTTCATAATGGCGGCCATGACAATTGCATGCTTCGGCTTTAACGCTTTTGTTGATACGGCCGTTGCAATGGCATTAGCTGTATCATGGAAACCGTTAATGAAGTCAAATGCCAGGGCAAATATAACGATTAATACTGTTAAGACTAAAAGTGTATCCAATCTCGTTCGTCTCCTTACGCATTCTTCATAATGATAGTTTCAAGCGTATTCGCAACACTTTGGCAATAATCCGCAATATCTTCTAGGCTTTCGTAAATTTCTTTGTATTGAATGATACGAATTGGATCTTTTTCGATAGAAAATAAATTTTTAATACTTTTTCTGTGAATATTATCACATGACGATTCAATCTCTTTTATTTTGATTGCTTTTTCACTGATATCCAATAACTTCTTTGAAGATAACAGTTCCACCGCTTTTTCGATTTCATATACTGCCAATCGAATATTTTCCATAAATTTCGTCATATATTCATCCATGTCAACAATAGCGTACATTTCAAATAATGCAGTCGTATGTTCGATGCCATCTAGTACATCATCCATACTCATTGCCAAATGCAGAATATCTTCTCTTTCAATCGGTGTAATGAACGCATTGTTCAAGTCTTTTGTAATTTTGTGAACAAAACAATCACCATCATTTTCATATTCTTTCATTTTTTCCGCAAATACTTTCAGTTCACTATTATTGTTGATTTGAGAATCCGCAAAATAATCTGCACTTTTCTTCAGATTTTCTGAAATATTCATCAAATGCACTGCAAACTTATCCTTTTTTGATTTAAATACCAATTTAATTCCCTCGCTATCAAAATCTTATTGTTTATCAATGCCCGCTTCGGAAAGGAATGATTCATAGCATTTCCTCCCAGCCAGTGAACATACTTTGAACACTTCTCCATTCATAAACAGGCATCTGCATGCCTACTGCATCATAAAGTCAAGTCAACTCATTCATTTTACTCCTATTACCTTAAATAATAAAGACTAACTTTTAAAAAAAACAAAACAAAGAATATTCACATTATAACTTTTGCGAAATTGGACATTTTTT
>JBJEFO010000074.1:0-25390 GCA_051874135.1 Lysinibacillus sp. | reverse complement strand
TTATATCAGGAAGCCATCCGTTCTGCCTGCAGGTGTCATAGATTGTCTGTGCAGCATCAGCCCGAGAAAGATCAGCTACGATCGTGTATGCCGTTACATGGTATTTATCAGACACTTCCTCTGCCTGTGCATCCAGCTTCTCTTGACTTCTTCCTACAAGAATCAGGTCGCCACCTTTTTCTGCATGGATATTTACAAAGCATGTTCCAAGTCCGCCGTAAGATCCTGTGATGAGTGCTATATTTTTCATTTCGCTACCTCCAATGTTCATATTATATCTAAAGGATATCAGAAATATAGCGCCACACGAACAACATCGAGCGCCATTTCACTCATCAAATGATGCCAGGACATCTTCACCATCCCTCGTCTTGCTTTCTACAATCTGCAAATCGGTATTACAAGCTAAAACTTTTCATATGCAAGTCTCGGATAGTTATCTTCTTCAATGTAAATAGTGCCGCAATGCGTAAACCCCATTTCGTTTAGCATATTTTGTAAAACAATATTATCTTCGTGCGTATCTATGCGAAGATGTCCGCACTGCTGATACGCCCAATCCAGGCAGAATTTTCCTACACCCTTAATGGATCCCTCCTCGGCGAGACTATGTACTACGCCATATGCACTATTGTTCAGCCATTTTCCATCTTCAATATGCCGATATGTCTGTTCTATATCTTCACCCTCTACGAAGAAAAATGTCCCCACAATTCTTTTTTCATGGATACATACATAACTTGTCCCACTTAAAATATCGTTATGCATTAATTGCTTCGGCAGCCAGTTCGTAGGTCCCCATTGATTTGGATTTCCGTTTTTAGCCGTGAACATTCTTGCATATTCTTATATTTCCATGATTTGATCAAAATCCACTTCTGTCGAATGTCTTATTTCCATAATTGAATCTACTCCATTTCCATATATTTTTCACTTTGATTAATCTTTTCGTAATATGTTCATTTCGTTTTTACCAATTCTACCTTATGCACAAAAAGCCCGCATGAAGTTTTTGACCTCCTGCGGGTATGATAATATATGCTTGTTATATTGTTTTCCAGATACTGTGCTATCGTTTAAGCTTTTTATCTTTGAAAAATCCAGTGTTTATACGGGTTTACAGCATCTTGACTACTATTCCCACTCAATCGTCGCTGGTGGCTTAGACGTAATGTCATACAGCACGCGGTTTACGTGTTTTACTTCGTTTACGATACGGACTGAGATTTTTTCTAGTACGTCGTATGGGATACGTGCCCAGTCAGATGTCATGCCGTCGATTGATGTTACGCCGCGGATACCTACTGCGTAGTCGTATGTGCGGCCGTCGCCCATTACGCCTACAGAGCGGATGTCTGGAAGTACCGCGAAGTATTGCCAAATATCGCGTTCTAGGCCGGCGTTTTTGATTTCTTCGCGTAAGATTGCATCTGCTTCGCGAACGATTTCTAATTTTTCTTCTGTTACTTCGCCCAGTACACGGATACCTAAACCAGGGCCTGGGAATGGTTGACGCCATACGATTTCTTCAGGAAGACCTAATTCTAAACCTAAAGCACGTACTTCGTCTTTGAATAATGTATTTAATGGCTCGATTAACTCGAACTTCATGTCTTCTGGTAATCCACCTACGTTATGGTGAGATTTGATTGTTTGTGCTGTTGCTGTACCCGATTCGATAATGTCTGTGTAAAGTGTACCTTGTGCTAAGAAGTCCATGTCTTTTAGCTTTGATGACTCTTCATCAAATACGTAAATGAACTCGTTACCGATGATTTTACGTTTTTGTTCTGGGTCAGACACGCCTTTTAGCTTGTTCATGAAGCGCTCACGAGCATCGATTTTGATTACTTTCATATCGAAGTCTTCTGTGAAAGTTTTCATTACTTGCTCAACTTCGCCTTTACGGTTTAAGTTGTGGTCTACGAACATACATGTTAATTGGTCGCCGATTGCTTTGTGGATTAGTACGGCTACTACTGACGAGTCAACACCGCCTGATAATGCACAAAGAACTTGCTTATCGCCTACTTGCTCGCGGATTTTTGAGATTTCGATTTCAATGAAGTTTGCCATTGACCAGTCGCCTTTAGCTTCACATACATTGAATACGAAGTTGCGAAGTAGGTCGTTTCCGTATACAGAATGACGTACTTCTGGGTGGAATTGTACTGCGTAGAATTTCTTTTCAACGTTTGCCATCGCTGCGATTTCACATGATGCGCTTGTTGCGATTACTTCAAAGCCTGCTGGTACTTCTGTTACGTGGTCACCGTGGCTCATCCATACGATTTGTTCTTTTGGTAAGTCACCGAATAGCTTGTTGTCTGTAGTAACTGTTAATTCTGCTTTACCGTATTCACGTGTTGCAGCACTTTCTACTTTACCGCCGTTTGTGTGAGCCATTAATTGCATACCGTAGCAAATACCTAAGATTGGTAAGCCTAGCTCGAAAATTTCTTTATCTACTTTGAATGCATTGTCATCGTATACAGAGTTTGGACCGCCTGAGAAGACAATACCTACAGCATTCATTTCTTTAATTTCTTGTGCTGTAATTGTGTGTGGGTGTAATTCAGAGAATACGCCGAATTCACGGATACGACGCGTGATTAATTGGTTAAATTGACTACCGAAATCAAGTACGACAATCTTTTCTTGCTCTTTTAATAAAGGAGTTGACACTATTTCCACCTCTTCTAGTATGTTTAATGTAGATTATAATCACAAAAAGGATGTGTCTGCAATGCTATTTTGAGACACACCCTTTTTTTTAATGAGGAGGGTGAAATATTTATGCAAACACTGCTCGAACACTTTAAAAGATGTTCTAGTGTTATGGATAAATTTTTTCCTCCTCCTTTTTTAAAAATTATATTTTATTCTTTAGTTTTATTATGCTCCTGCAATGGCAGAAATATTTTCAAACCACTCTTAAGGGATATTTTACTCCCACTCGATTGTGCCACCTGGCTTTGGTGACAGGTCGTAGCACACACGGTTAACGTTCTTTACTTCGTTGATAATGCGGTCTGTAATTTTTAATAATATAGGCCAGTCGATTTGCTCAACTGAAGCTGTCATTGCATCGATTGTATTTACGGCACGGATAATTACTGGGTACTCGTATGTACGCTCGTTATCACGAACACCTACAGATTTGAAGTTTGGTACTACTGTGAAGTATTGCCATACTGTTTTATCTAAACCAGCAAGTGCAAATTCTTCACGTAAAATTGCATCCGATTCACGTACTGCTTCAAGACGCTCAGGCTCAATTTCACCTAAACAACGTACCCCTAAACCTGGGCCTGGGAATGGCTGACGGTATACCATATCATGTGGTAAGCCAAGCTCAACGCCACATGCACGCACTTCGTCTTTGAATAGTTGGAATAATGGTTCTACTAATTCGAATTTTAAGTCTTCTGGAAGTCCACCTACGTTATGGTGAGATTTAACTACTTTATGCGTTTTCGTACCAGATTCGACGATATCCGGATAAATTGTACCTTGTGCTAAGAAATCAATACCATCCAGTTTACGTGCTTCTTCTTCAAACACGCGAATGAATTCATTACCGATAATTTTACGTTTTTCTTCTGGCTCAGCTACACCTTTTAGCTTGCCCAAGAAGCGCTCACTTGCATCTACGTAAATAAGGTTTTCTTCTAAGTCTTTTTCGAACATAGCAATAACGCCTTCAGACTCGTTTTTACGCATTAAACCGTGGTTTACGTGTACGCAAACTAATTGCTTACCGATTGCTTTAATAAGTAGTGCTGCAACAACTGAAGAGTCAACGCCGCCCGAAAGCGCTAAAAGTACTTTTTTATCGCCGATTTGCTCACGAACTAAAGCTACTTGATCTTCGATGAAGTTTTTCATGTTCCAGTTCGCTTCAGCTTTACATGTATCGAAAACAAATTCTTTTAATAAAGCTTTCGTTTCTTCTTCAGTAGCTGGCCAAGCTGCGAAAGTTTGAGATGCCTTAGTAGACGGATGCTCTACGCTAATTACAGGAATGTTTAAACCGTAAATTTCATCTAATACGTCGATTGCTTCACCATCAACGATATTATTTTTACCACCGTTTAGAATAATCCCTTTTACTGTTTTTAAATTTTGGATATCTTCGGCAGTGATATCATGAGGATGAATTTCACTGTATACCCCTAAATCACGAATCCAACGTGCAATCGTTGTATTTTCACTGCTACCTAAATCTAATACTAAAATATTATCTTGCTTCAACTTGATACAGCCTCCTATTAATGTGTTGTTGCACTATTTCTTAGTTTTCTACTTCTTCAAACAATATGTATGAAGTACCTAAAATTTTGAAAAACATATTTCGTGCCAAATAGCTCGACATGATGTCTTTTTTTATGTGGATTTCCTTGAAAACTTATACTTTCTTATCCACCCAAAAAAAACGCATAGAAAAACCCATTTACAAAAGCTTTTCTACGCGTTCTCCCCTCTATTTAAACAGGCAGATAGACGTCTCTCCAAAAGGATACACGTCTATCTGCCATCATAGATAAGTTGTTTAAGGTAACTTAGTAGAAACACCCGAACCATATTATCGGGCCTATATGAAGGCACACCAATTACTGATTTTTTTTAAATTTTACTCTTTAATATTCGTAAAATCAACTGCCTACGCGATTGATTAAATATTCCCAACTTTCTTGAATTTCACTAAAATTAAAGGTCGTTGTATCTTTACTATAAATTGTTTTCTCATAAAGTGCAGTAATTTTCGACATATCATCCGTACCGAAGTGGTCATCTACTCGTTTTGCAAATGCTTGTAGTGTTTCACTCTTCTGGCGTTTTAAACCGGCAAATTCAAGCTGCTTCAGCAATGCTTTGTAAGAAGATTGAACGGTTGCCGCATTCGAAGGCTTTCGGCGATGTGTCGCTACATGTACTTTTGGTAACCATTTACGTCGTAGCTTATACACAATTCCTGCAACAATTAATACAGCAATCAGTATTAGCCATAACCATTTACTAACCGTGCCACCTGATGCATCTGTTTGTTGCTTTTCCTGTTTTGTTGTTTGCTCTTCTTCTTTTTGTTTTTCTATTTCTTGACGTTCCTTCGCCTGCTCTAGTAATTGATCTTCTGTTGCTGATTCATCTAATTCAAGGTCAAAATTGATGTCCGCTTGATTTGTAAAGCCAATTGTCGGTTCAAATGTCATCCAACCAACACCGTCGATATATGCTTCTACCCATGAATGTGCATCGTTATTTTGAATTTCAAACGTTCTCATGCCGTCTTCTGTTTTGCCGACTTCCGTACCATTTGCATAGCCTTTTACCCAGCGTGCTGGAATACCGACTGAACGAAGCAGAACGACCATCGATGTGGAAAAGTTATCGCAATAACCGACCTTTGTTTCAAATAAAAACTGGTCAACGTAGTCTTGACCTTCATCTGGAATCGCTACATCTTCTGTGTCATAAATAAAGCCATTTCGTTTAAAGTATTGTTCAATGGCACGTGCTTTATCATAATCCGTAGAACGACTTTTTATAATGTCGTACGCTAATTCCGTTACACGTTCTGGCAATTGATTTGGCAATTGCAAATAAAACTGGAAATAACGCTGGTCAGCATACATGAGTTCGCTATTTTCTACAGGCGCTTTTAATTGTGTATAGCTATATTCAGGTGTAATATATGTCATTTCATACTGCTCAAGTGGCTGATCTGTTTGTTCAAATGTCTTCGTTGTTAAACGCTCTGTTAAAGGATTATACCAAAGAGTAACATTCGGTTGTTCTGTCGAAAAACCTTTTATACCATATGGCTGCAATACATAGGCACGCTCTATATTTGGGTAAATGTACGCAGTCTTCTCTTCACCTTCTACGTCAGGATTAATTAAAGACGACATAAATTCTCCTACACGTACAGGTTCTACTTCAAATTCTACATCGTCCTGAATGCCGGAAGATTCCCAGCCTTTTGATGTGTAGAAATCCTTCGTTTCGACACGCCAGTATTGACTGTCTGGCGAATGGGCAGTAAAGACAACAGTATCATCACCAATAAACGATCCACCAAGACGACTATCATCATCACCTAGGCCCACTTTTGAGACAGAAGTCGTTTCACCCTGTCCTGCGAAGCTTTTAATATATGGTACCGGATCTGGCCATTGCGGCGCTGCTTTTGGCAACAGTACCGCAACAACCCCCGCTGTACCAATCGCTAATGTGACAGGCAAAATGTAGCGCATATATTTATAAAATTCAAAGGTCGTACCCGTTTCTACAATGAGTCGCTTCATATAAAGCAGCGCCGTCATCACTAGACCAAGAATAACAACCTTCACAATCGCCATTGTCCCGTCATATTGCGTAAACGTATCGAGTGTCGCAATGAAAAATACAGTTAACACGAAGAAATAAAAAATCGTCATGCGTACTGTTAACCAATGATGGATTAAATAAATAAGCATCCAAATTAAAATGAAAAATAGCATCGAACGAAACGGGTCTGTTACCTCGCCCCACGCCCCGTTCCATAAAACGTCTACATTCATTTTGAAATCATTGATTAAAAACTGTAATCCCGCACTGCTAAACAACGTCCCATCACTATATACATGGACGATAAACCATGCGATGTAGACGAACTTGACAATCCACGCAATAAAAATCGAAACTTCAAAAATATTTAACACAAAAGCTAGTGCAATAAATAATAATAGTAAATTTAAATGACCGGTCGTTGTTAATTCGACAATCGGCACTAACCATTCACGTAAAATAAAAAATAGAATGACATAGTACAAACTTATTTCAACATACTGCATCACATCTTTTTTCACGGCTTATTCACCTCCGCGAAAGCTTGATTAAACATTTCCTTCGTTACATACACCATTTTAGCATTCACAAATTTCGATGGTGCTCCTTGCTGTTTCTTATATTGCTCCTTTGAGACGACAACAAAGCAGATGACAGCACGCGCATATTTAGAACTCGTCAGTAAAAATGCTTTAAGCTCATCTGTAACTTGTCCCGTTATTAAAATAAGAATCGAATTGTTTAATTGGCGTTCATTACGCAGTAGTGCCTCCATCGGGGACACGACATTTGGTTGCACAACGGCTAAATGATGCATCACCTTTTCGAGCTGCATTTCCGTTCGAACAGCTGGGTAAAATACCCTACTTTCCCCACCTGATAAAAATGCAACATCGCCACGTCTTTTCACAATTGACTTGAGCATCGATGCCGTTAATTCCACGACCTCTTCAAAATTCGTTTCTGTCGCACAATCAATCGTTACAAATAAGCTTTGCGATTGTCTATCCTCGAATTCCTTCGTGCGTAGCTCCCCATTTTTTGCGAACGATTTCCAATGAATCCATGAAAAACGATCACCCGCCTGGTAATCTCGTACACCCGTCACCATCGATGTATCTTTTACAATAGAGTATTTCGTCGCTACAGCCCCTTGATCGTATTGGATTTGCAATGAAGCATAGCCCATATCGACCGTTTTCGGATAGACGAGTAATGTATTAGGCTGCTCGATAACCTTTTTTCGGACAACCCACCCAAAAAAGTCGGTCGCTGTAACTTCTAAAGCTGAAAACATATGCTCTCCACGTTGGAGATTTTCAAGCTCATACGTCCATTCAAAATGACGCTTCCACCCCGCCAAAAACAACTTGCTTGAATGCCCTTCCACAATTTTGTAAAAGCGTTCATCCATATCTAGTTCACGGACAACGATAAAAACGATTGGAAATAGTGATTTATTTTCAAAACGAACTTTAATTTTAGCTTTATCACCGCGCTCAAGCTTTGCCGGTGTGATTTCACGAACGACATGTTGAATACGTAGCGGAACGACCGCAAGCACTAATGAATACAGCAAAAACGGCAATATAGTGAAAAATATAAACCAGCTAACAAAGCCACCTTGGAACATCGCGAAACAAAACGTAAAAATAAATAACCCGATAATCGTTAAATAACGTCCGCTCTGTTTCAAAATTTTTACGACTTTGCTCATGAATCCGCGAACCTTTTAACTGGCACAAAAATTTGCTGTATTACTTCCTGAATCACGTCTTCGGGTTGAACGCCTTCATAACGTGCTTCCGGAGCTAAAATTAAACGGTGGCCAAAGACAAATGGAGCTAAATATTTAATATCATCTGGTTTTACAAAATCACGATTTTGCATAAATGCATACGCTTGGGCTGCTTTCATTAGGGCAATGGATGCTCGAGGACTTACACCTAAGTAGACGTTTTGGTGGTTACGTGTTGCTCTCGCAATGTCGACAATATAACTTTTCACACCGTCTTCTACATATACTTGTTTGACATATTGTTGGAGTTTGAGTAGCTCCTCTACTGACATAACCGCTTCAATTTCTTGAATCGGCTGTCTATTTTCCGCGCGACGTAACACTTCAATTTCCTGCTGCGCTGTCGGATAACCCATTTTAATTTTCAATAAAAAGCGGTCTAGCTGTGCTTCTGGAAGAGGATATGTCCCTTCATATTCAATCGGGTTTTGCGTCGCCATAACGAAAAACGGTTTCGAAATATCAAGTGTTTCCCCGTCAATCGTAATCGATGCTTCCTCCATTGCCTCTAGTAACGCCGCCTGTGTTTTAGGCGATGTACGATTAATCTCGTCGGCTAAAATAATATTGCCAACGATTGGACCTGGTCGAAACTCAAATTGCAATGTTTTCGGATTATAAATCGATACCCCGATTACATCAGATGGCAATAAGTCCGGCGTAAATTGAATACGTTTAAAATTCGCGCCAACTGATTTCGAAAGCGAACGTACCATCATCGTTTTTCCGACACCAGGTACATCTTCTAGTAGAACATGCCCACCTGCTAGTAACGCCACAATGCTCAACTCCGCAACTTCGCGCTTTCCAATCATTACTTTTTCTATATTTTCAATGACAGCCTGTATTTGTTGCTGCATATAGAACCCTCCTCAATAGTACACACAATTATTGGAATTTTTAGAACTAATTTAAGAATATCGAAAAGCCTTGTCGAATACAACTTATACCCCGCCATATCCGAGAAAAACCCTCTTTTTTGTATTATATAGACGAAATGCGAAACTTTTAATCGGATACGACTGGGGAAAGGGGGAGGAAATAGCAAAGCATGCGGAATTTTGCTAATTTGAAAATTGTGCGTTTGTCGTGCTGTTTTGTGCGGATACACTCGCTAAATAAGCAAAAAGACGAGGAGATTTACCCCTCGCCTAATCCAATTTTCGCTAGCCACAGCTGTTCGAGCTCTGTGCATTGATGGCTGCTTAAAAGCTCCTGTAAATCGCCCGCCACTAGTACGGAGCCTTCGTGTAAAATGATGACATCGTCTGCAAGTTGCTGTGCAAATGACAGCATATGCGTAGAAAAAACAACAGTGCTTCCGCGCTCCTTTTCCGCACGAATGATGCTCTTTAATTGTGCAATCCAATACGGATCAAGTCCATTTGTCGGTTCATCCATGATGAGCAAGCCATCACCGCCGAGTAAACTTTGCGCTAAATTAAGGCGTTGGCGCATCCCTTTTGAAAAATGACGCACCTTTTGCTTCTTCACTTCAAGCAAGCCTACTTCTCGTAGTACATTTTCCTGCTGCTCTTTCGTTGCCTTTTTTAACGAGGCGAGTAGCTTTAATACTTCCGCTGCTGTTAACGTATGCGGAAAGTCGACATCATCCGGCATATAGCGAATCGGTTTATCCTCATGCCAAATTAATGTGCCTTGCTCCGGTACTTCTTGCTTTGTCAGCAAACGAATGAGCGTACTTTTCCCCGCACCATTGCCTCCAGCAAGCGCAATAATACGTCCTTTTTTAATGTCGAATGTCGCCTCGTGTAAGCCGCGACCATTACCGTATACATGCTTCAAATTTTGACATTGTGCAATCATTTTCTCACCCCGTTTTTACGCAATATGTACACACTCGCAACAAGCGGTACAATAATCCACGCTAGCGTTACGCCTATAAATACAACGATGCCAAGTGGTGATTCATAAAAACGAATCACATCAAAATACGTTGGTCCAAGCACCGTTGCCTGATCTGCCAATAAAAAATACGCAAAGCGTAGCCATTCTACAGGGTTCAGATGCATCATTACAATCGTCAGCTTTTGCAACACATGTCCTGCAACAACTGTCCCAACCGCCATTAATAAATACGATAGCAATAGCAATAATAGCGCCCATACAACAAGCGAGATTGCCAGTGCATATAATCGATTTTTCGCTAAGCTACCGATAAAAATCGATAACGATGCGCAAATTAGCACTAAACAAAGTGCAAGAACTAGGAAAGCGAACGGTAAACGCACGCCTCCTAATACGCCACCTAGCAGCAATATGATGCTAAAGGCAAATACTAAAATAAAGAAAAACGCTCCACATAATGCAACAAACTTACCGATAATATATTGCGTCAGCGTAAGGGGATACGTTTTCAACAGAGAAAACCAGCCTGATTCCATATCGCCTGCAATGCTCATACTACCGATTGTCAGCGCAAAAAGCGGTAATAAAAATAATAGCAAGTTTAAAAACGAAGCCGTTTGACGCGTAAACCCTTCAATATCAGGTAACGCCATTTGCTGAATCATTACAATAGCAACAAATACAACTGCAAAAAGTAGTGCGACGAGTGACAACCATTTACTACGCAGCATTTGTCGCCATTCAAGCGTGATGAACATGCGTTGAATCAATGGTGAATACCCCATTTAAATGTTTTTAAATCGTCATATGCTAAAAATTCCCCGTCGCCTTCATTTTTCATAAACTCTTCCGCTTGTTCTTTCGTTTTAAATGCTAATACACCGTAGTTCATCGGTGTCCAGTAATCTTTTGAATAAATAAATGTAGCTTCTTTGACATCTATCCATTCATTGTCCACCATATCTTTCATAAACATCGCCCCAACTTCCGATTCGTCGACGCCTGCTACAAACTCCATTAAACAGCCTAAATCATCAAACATTTCGTAGTCGCCGTTTTTAAAAATTAGCTGTGCAGCATAATCTTCATGTGCAATACTCATATTGCACACTTTACAAATATCCGTTTCTGCATTTACTTCATGCGGTTCATAGGACTCCTCCGAGCAGCCCGCTACTACTATCATTAGTAAAGCAATACCGATTAACCATTTCCATCTCATGTTTGTACACTCCTTCTATAAATAAACACGCATACAACGAGCAGCAAAATGCCGATAAGCAGTTGCGGCACGTCCAGTTGTAGCGATACCTTGTTCTCTTTATTAATCACAGTTTGCGGTGTTGTATCGACAAGCAATTCTTTCGTCGTATTATTTGTTTGCTTGTCAATCGTATTGAGTAAGACAACACTTGGTGACTCGATGAAATATTGATACACCGGTTTTCGCACCATCCATTGCCCAAAGCTTTGGAGCGCAACATACGCTTCATCTCCTGTGCCATCGTCGTCCAAATCAATTCCGTTATAATCATCATAATAGTTTTGCTGTAAAGTCAGTCCTTCTTTATCTGAGCGAACATTGACGAGATTACCGATGAACTGATTTTGCATAGCTGTATTGGATTCATCGGACCGAATCGATTCAAGCGCCGTTTGATTCATATGTAATGTATTGTTGATTAACTGTATATTTGTACTTTTTTGCATGCTAATCCCGACACGATTGCCAGCTACTTTATTGCGCTGAAGTAGTGCTGTTTTTGTGTCGTATAATGTAATGCCTGTCCCATTGAAATCATTTTGGTAGGAGGCAGTGTTGTCCTCCACTTGTATATTTTCAGTCATCATCACCATGAGCGCTGTCACATTTTCAGTATAAATGTTTTCGCGAATCGTTCCGTCTGTGCTATACATAAAATGCGTACCATAGCGACTCTTTGTAACGGTATTTCCTTGAATCGTAATGTCCTTCACATTTTCAATATAAAAACCGTCCTGCACAGAATGAATGTCATTGTCTAGTAGCTCAATTGACTTGCTCTCATAAATTGCAATACCATTACCCTTTTTTGAGTAATGCTGCGTGTTGCCTTCAATCGTAAGCTCGCTACCTAACACATCGTGAGCATTGTATATTTTTATACCTGCATCTACATTTTCCATATTAATATTAGAAAGCTTTATATCGTTTGCTTTACGAATCGTCATACCTGTCCCGAGCGTTTCAATGCTTATGTTTCGAATGGCGACATCGCTTGCGTTGTCAATCGTAATCGTAGGCTCATCAGCGGTCGATTTTAGTACCGTTCCTTCTACTCCTTCTAACACAATCGATTTTGTGATGACGATATTTCCTTCGTATACACCTTTTTCAAGCTGAATGACCGTACCTTCTTGTGCCGCATCGATTTGCGCTTGTAAATCCAGTTGTTGTGCATTCACTTTTGTAATACTTAAAAAAACAATAACGAATAGCCATAAACCGATTTTTCTCATTCTCTCACCTCACATAACGCCGAAAAGACTAGAAGAAATTCTTCTAGTCGACTCGGAATTAATGATCATGTTCATCTTCTGTGTGATGTTCTTGCTGCTCTTGTTGTTGTTGCTGTTGTTTTGCTTCTTCTTCAGCTTTCTTCTTTAGCTTTTCTTCACGGCGTTTTAGCGCTGCGTCTTTAATTGTTTGTAGTTCTTCTACGTGAGCTGTTGGATGTTCAGCAATGTATTTATCTGCATCCTCTTTATTAACGAAATAAATATAGCCCCAGTTCATCGGTGATTTAATTTCTGTTTTCACGATTGTCACATCGTCAACTAGCGCCCAATCAAGCGTGTTATAGTCGCGCACATATTTGTCGTTCTCTTCATTGTTAGCAACTTCAGCATTTAATAAGCAGCCGATATCATCATAAAAGGAAATTGAGCCATCTGCCTTAATCGCTTGTGCTGAGAATACGCCAAGTTCATGCTCTTTTGTGTATACTACCATATTGCACATTTCGCAAATTGTATCTTCTGTTGGTTCTTGTAAGCGTGGATCTACTAATGAAGCAACCTCTTCTTGCTTAACAATTGTTGAATCACTTTTTTCGACCTGTTCTTGTCCAGTCGTCTCTTCCTCTTTTGAAGCTTTTTCCTCGTCCCCACATGCCGCAAGCGCTAGTACAATTCCTGCCGCTACAAATAAATGTGTAAATTTCTTCATACCGCTAACCCCTTTTCAGCTATTATTTTATCTACATATAACTTTACTAGTAAGTTGTGAAATAAGTTGAAAGTTGTTGTGAAATGTTTGAGAAAGTTTTTTGAAAGAATTATGTCTGTTGTCAATCGAATTTTCCACCGCAGGATATTATAGGTATTCCAATACATATTTACGTTGATATGGGTATTATTTACATAACATTTACGCAATTCCACCTAATAAAAAATCACCTAAACTTCTGACGTTTAGGTGATTTTAGATTGATGTTCGGTACGTATGATTGCGGCGCTTCATTTTGCTGACGTAGCTAACATTTAGCGCTTGTCTTAATAGCTGGTTGCGCATCGTTGTGACCGAATCCGCATCAAATTGAATGCCTTTTATTAAAATGTGTTGGCGTTTATTGACGAGCGTTGTCTTTTTCGCAGGCGCCTTTTTCTTTTTATTGTGCCTTTGTTGCTGTTGGTGATTAAAATGCTCGAGCGAATGGCCGTCATTCATTATTGTAAATGCTTGTTCCGTATCTGAAAATCGCTTCGTGTTGCGATATGTGCTTCCAACAGCCCCACTTACTCGTGAAGTGCGCATATACTGTACCTCCCTCTCTGCTTCTTAGGTATTTGTATCGACAAAATTCCAGAAAAATTAAGAAAACCGCACTAGTTTTTTTCTAATGCGGTCTAAAGACATCATTTATTTCCAAAAATTATCAAAAATCGTAATTGGTAAATGACGTTTATGTTGTGAGCGTAAGTAATGCCCTTCTAACGTTTTACGTGCATCTTCCGGTATTTCCTTGCCCTCTAAATAGTCATCAATTTGTTCATATGTCAAACCGAGCGCTGTTTCATCCGGTAAAGAAGGACGATCTTCCTCTAAATCGGCAGTCGGTGTTTTTAAATACAGATGCTCTGGACAATTTAAATGAGCTAAAATTTGTTTTCCTTGGCGCTTATTTAAACGGAAAATCGGCATTAAATCCGCACCACCATCACCAAACTTTGTGAAGAAGCCTGTAATTGCCTCTGCTGCATGGTCCGTTCCAAGAACTACCGCGCTATTCATCGCAGCAATGGAGAACTGCACTTTCATTCGTTCGCGCGCTTTTTCATTCCCTTTCGCAAAATCACTTAGCTCAACGCCCGCTTCAGCTAAAGCACGAACACTTGCTTCCACCGCATCTTTAATGTTGACCGTAAAAATTTTATCTGGCTGAATGAAATGAAGGGCATCTTGGCAATCATCTTCATCGGCTTGCACACCGTAAGGAAGGCGCACCGCCATAAATGTATATTTCTTTTCGCCTGCTTCTTCGTTTAACTCATCGACAGCCATTTGCGCAAGCTTGCCCGTTAATGTTGAATCTTGTCCACCGCTAATCCCTAATACGAAGCCTTTCACGAAGCTATGCTTTTTGGCATATTCCTTCATAAAATCAATGGATTTGCGAATTTCTTGTTCAACATTGATTTCAGGTAATACATGTAATTCTTCAATAATTTGTTTTTGTAAATTAGACATAGCTAATCACCCCATCATTATCGATTTTCTAGCTCTTCTACCATCTCACGCACTTCTTGAATATTGCGCATTTTGTTATCCCAACATTTTTGACTTAAGTCAACCGGATACTCTTCCGGATTCATAGCACGTTTATATTCATCCCATAATAGCTCTAAATTATCCTTCGCGTATTGGCGCATCTCCCATAACGTCGGATTTTCGTAAACGACTTTTCCATCTTTAATTACTTCTACATGCAAGTCCTTCGCTTCAAAGTCTGTCACAAATTTCGAGACAAATGTATGCACTGGATGGAACATTTTCAAATGCTCTTCTGTTTGTGGCTGTTCATCCGCCATTGCAATATAGTCACCTTCTGATTTGCCGTTTGTTTTATTAATAATACGGTAAACACGTTTTAAACCAGGTGTCGTTACTTTTTCAGCATTTGCTGAAATTTTCATCGTATCTTCCATTTCACCTTTATCATTTTCAATGGCAACCATTTTATAGACAGCGCCTAAAGCTGGTTGGTCATAGGCAGTAATGAGCTTCGTACCGATTCCCCACATATCGACGCGTGCGCCCTGTGCCTTCAAGTTTAAAATCGTATATTCGTCTAAATCATTTGAAACGATAATTTTCGCATCTGTAAATCCAGCTGCATCTAACATTTTACGCGCTTCTTTTGATAGGAAGGCAATATCACCACTATCTAAACGAATGCCAACAAAATTAATTTTATCTCCTAGTTCTTTCGCTACTTTAATCGCTGTCGGTACACCAGACTTTAATGTATTGTACGTATCTACTAAAAACACGCAATCACGGTGACGTTTAGCGTAAGAATGAAATGCATCATAATCGTTTTTATATGCTTGAACAAGTGCATGGGCATGTGTACCTGCCACAGGAATACCAAAGCGTTTACCGGCACGCACATTCGAAGTCGATTCAAAGCCACCGATTACTGCTGCACGCGCTCCCCAAAGCGCTGCATCTAGCTCCTGTGCACGACGCGTACCGAACTCCATCGCTACCTCGTCTTTTATCACTTGTTTAATACGGCTAGCTTTTGTCGCAATGAGTGTTTGGAAATTCACGATATTTAGCAACGCTGTTTCAACTAGCTGTGCTTCCACTAACGGCGCTTCAATACGCACAATTGGTTCATTGGCAAATACAAGCTCTCCTTCTACCATTGAATACATCGAGCCCGTAAAGCGAAGATCTTTTAAATAACTTAAAAAATCTTCCGAATAATTAAGCTCTTCACGTAAATAAGCTAAATCTGATTGTGTAAAGCGGAAGTTTTTTAAATAATCCATCATACGCTCTAGCCCTGCGAAAACAGCATAGCCATTGCCAAATGGTAGCTTGCGGAAATACATCTCGAATACTGCTTTTCGATTATGAATCCCATCAGCCCAATAACTTTCTGCCATATTAATTTGATAAAGATCCGTATGTAGCGTTAAGCTATCATCTTCATATTTTACTTTCATTTAAGTCCCTTCTTCCGAAACATAATTATTCATAGTATACACCATTTACCGAGAAACGAGGTGTTTAACATCTTATGCCACTTTAACTTGTCAGCATTGTTTACACATCATTTTAGAGCATTTTCACTTTATCCATCTCTTCAAAAGTATATACGATGTGCCTATGCAATTTTAATCCTTCTTTTTTTAAATTCTACAAACGCACTCCGTTCAATGTTTCATCGCTATATATCACAATGCGATGAAAATCATCGAAAATACATGTCAGTTTTTATAACAAAGAACTATTGATTTCCATCAAATAACCATTTAATATGTTAGATAACCTAACACGAGGAGTTGTTGAGTATGAAAAAAATTGAAGCCATTATCCGTCCGGAAGTTTTCGCTGCAGTACGAGAAAGCTTAGCAAAAGAAGGTATTGATGGACTAAGCATTTCTGAAATTGCGGGATGCGGTCGTCAAGAAGGCCGCACAGCACTATTCCGCGGTAATCAGTATTCAATGGAATTTTCACAAAAACTTAAACTCGAAATGATAGTAGATAATGCAAAGGTGCAAGCAATCATAGACGTAATTTTACGTGACGCCTCTACAGGTGAAGTAGGAGACGGTAAAATATTTATTTATCCTGTGGAACAGGCCATTCGGATTCGTACAAAAGAAGTCGGCTCTGTAGCGATTGACTAAAGGAGGAGATTTAAATGACAGTTGAAGCGTTAGAAATGTCCATTAACTTAGTTTGGATTATGCTCGGTGCAATTTTAGTATTTTTCATGCATGCAGGCTTCGCTATGGTAGAGGCAGGCTTTACGCGTTCGAAAAATGCCGTCAACATTTTAATGAAAAACTTCCTAACGATTTCCATCGGCGGAATTGTTTATTTCATAGGCGGTTATGCCATCATGTTCGGTGATACAGCCGGCGGATTTATAGGTACTTCGGGTTTTGCTCTACAAGGTGTCGATGATATCGCATTCTTCGTCTTCCAAGCAATGTTTGCCGCAACATGCGCAACAATTATTTCTGGTGCGGTTGCTGAGCGTACAAATATTATGGCATATATGGCCATTGTCGTTGTCATGACGCTATTTATCTATCCTGTCGTCGGTCATTGGATTTGGCAAGGTGATGGCTGGATTACAGCTTTAGGCTTCGTTGATTTCGCAGGCTCAACAGTTGTTCACTTAACAGGTGCAGTTGGTGCATTAGTAGCAGCTACGATGATTGGTCCACGTCTTGGCAAATATGCAGGCAAACGCGTAAATGTTATTCCAGGTCACTCTATTCCGTTAGGTGCACTAGGTGTTTTCATCCTTTGGTTAGGTTGGTTCGGATTCAATGGTGCTTCTACGTTAGCAGCTGATCCTGAATTAGTTCCTAGCGTTATCGCTAACACATTCTTATCTGCTTCAGCTGGTGTTATCGCAACAGCTTTCTATACAAAATTCCGTTATGGCCACATTGATGGTTCCTTAACGCTAAACGGCGCTCTAGCTGGTTTAGTAGGTATTACAGCAGGCGCTGCAAACTTAAGTTTAGTCGGTTCGATCATTGCTGGTTTCGTAGCTGGTATTATTTTAGTAGAAGGTGTACGCTTCATCGAATGGAAGCTAAAAGTTGACGATCCAGTTGGTGCAGTTGCAGTACACGGTTTATGTGGTGTTTGGGGTACTTTAGCAGTCGGTTTATTCGATGTAGCTGGCGGCGGTGGATTATTCTACGGTGGCGGTGCAACGTTACTAGGCGTGCAAGCAATCGGCATATTAGCAGTTGTTGCATGGACTGGTATTACAGTTGCCTTAAGCTTAAGTTTAATTAAAGTATTCGTACCATTACGTGTACCTCGCGAAGAGGAAATCGAAGGCTTAGATATTTCTGAACATGGTTCACATGCCTATGAGTTCCAACAAGATGTTTTCAAAGGGCTTAGTGGTAAGAGCGATACATTTGCACAACGCTTAACATCGCTCGGCACAAACACTAAGGTCCAAGAAAAACAAACTTAACTCTCATTTTTCCAAAAACCCTTCATACTCATGTATTTGCCCCCCAAGCGATACATGAACCTAAATCTTTCAAACATAATGAATCGAAAACTTGCCCCCTAAGCGAGTTTTCAAGTGCAGGCAGAGCCCCCCTAAGCTTTGTCTGCATTTTTTAGTTATAATAAAGAAAAATCCTTTAGGAGAATTTACTGTGAATTTACAACCAGCAATTGAACTACAGGGACTTTCCTTTACAGTGAAAGACCGCATTATTTTACAAAATATTACCGGTACATTTTATAAAGGGAACATTACAACGCTTGTCGGTCCTTCTGGCGCAGGAAAAACAACGTTACTGAAGATGTGCAACGGACTTCTTGCTCCAACATCAGGTGACATTAAAATCGACGGCCAAGCTATTCATACATACGAACCGACAGCATTACGCCGAAAAGTTGGTATCGTACTACAAAGCGCCCCAATTATTCGTAGTAGCGTCTATGAAAATTTAGCATTGCCGCGCAAACTACAAGGCGAAACTTTATCAAAAGAAGAGGCTACTTCCTTTTTAGAAGATGTGCATTTAGACGCCTCTTTTTTAACGCGCGAAGCAACACAATTATCAGGCGGTCAAAAGCAGCGACTTGCAATCGCTCGGACACTCATTAATAAATCGGATATTTTATTATTAGACGAGATTACTTCTGCACTCGATCCAACTTCTGCAAAGGAAATTGAACAGCTCATTTTAAAAATTAACCGCAAATACGGCGTAACGATTGTTTGGATAACACATAATCTTGAACAAGCCCGTACATTAAGTGATTTCACTTGGATTTTGCATAACGGCAAGCTAGTTGCTAGCGGAGATGTTTCCGTACTCGAACGTTCCGATATCCCTGCTATTCAGCAGTTTTTAAATGGAGGGGTATTATGACTTACGGTACACTTTCGCTCACACTTATTTTCGTATTTATTCCGTTCATTCTTTCGAAAACGTTAAGGCTCGGGCTTGAAAAGGATATTACGATTGCAACCGTACGCTCTGTTATTCAGCTACTCGTAATCGGTTATGTATTGCATTTTATTTTTGAAACCGATAGCCTCATTTATATTTTGCTCATGATTACGGTTATGATTGTTGCAGCAACACTCAATGCCCGTAAAAAAGGTGCGGGCATCCCGGGCATTACGTGGAAAATTGCTGTGACGCTCATAACGGTAGAAATCGTAACACAAGGTGTATTGCTCGGACTAAATATCGTTCCAGCAACGCCGCAATATATTATTCCTATTAGCGGTATGATGATTGGAAATGCGATGGTGCTTTCCATACTATTTTTAAATCGATTCCGCGCAGAGCTTGAAGCAAATGAAGATGAAATCGAGCTTATTTTATCGCTCGGGGGCACACCAAAACAGGCGGTACATCGCCATTTAATAAGTGCTATTAAGGCAAGTATGATTCCAACGATTGAAGCACAAAAAACAATCGGTCTTGTACAATTACCAGGTATGATGAGCGGCCAAATTATTGGTGGAGCTGACCCGATTCAAGCTGTGCAGTTCCAAATTTTAATTATCTTTGCGCTACTCACATGTGCAACGTTATCAAGTATTATTTTAGGGTTCCTCGTTTATCCAACGTTATTTAACGAGCGCATGCAGCGTATTGCTGTACTAAAAAAATAAATCCTTTAAACTGGCGGGGATATTCCCGTGCTATGCTATAATTTATGGAAAGAAAGCGAGGGATTCAAAATGGTATTACGCAATGTATTGATGAACTTATCAGAAAATGAAATGCTAAATGCAGCAGCACAAAAATACGGCTTAAAACTTGGAGCTGAAAGTGTTGTTGCAGGTACAAATTTAGAAGAAATGATTGAAAGTGTAAAAAAATTAAACGCCCAAGGTATTGAAGCAACAATTGATAACCTTGGTGAATTTGTTTACGATGAAGCAATCGCAACAAAGGCAAAAGATGAAATTTTAGAAGTTATCGATGCTATTCAAAAGCACGACTTAAACGCTCATATTTCTGTTAAGCCTTCTCAAGTTGGGCTAGATATCGATATTGATTTTTGCTATGACAACTTGCGCGAAATCGTTGAACATGCGGCGCAACACGGCATTTTCGTCAACTTAGATATGGAAAACTACTCACGACTTCAGTCAACATTAGATATGCTTGAAGAGTTAAATAAAGTGTTCGATAATGTCGGAACGGTCGTGCAATCTTACTTATTCCGCTCAAAAGAAGATATTGAAAGATTTAAGGATTATCGCCTACGCATCGTAAAAGGTGCCTATAAAGAATCTGCTGAAGTTGCCTATCAAGATAAATTAGAAATCGATATTAACTTCCTAGAGCTAGTGGAATATCACTTACTACACGGTAAGTTCACTTCGATTGCAACACACGACCATAATCTCATTGCACATGTGAAGCAATTTGTCGCCGATCACAATATTCCAAATGATAAATTCGAATTCCAAATGCTATACGGCTTCCGTACAGACATGCAAAAAGAATTGGCAAAGGATTACAACTTCTGTACGTACGTGCCGTTCGGAAAAGACTGGTACGGCTACTTTATGCGTCGCTTAGCAGAGCGCCCGCAAAATATAAATCTCGTAACAAAACAAGTATTCAACAAAAAAACAAATACGATTTTAGCTGTAGCAGCAGGCGCCTTTATTCTCGGTCGCTTAACAAAACGCAAATAAAGTAAAACTCCAACTAACTTTTACGTTAGCTGGAGTTTTGTTTTTATCAGCGATTTATATGATTATTTCGGCGATTTTTCAAATATATCAGCGGTTTAACCATCTTCATTTATTCCATCCTTTATCACGAAAGCGCTGGATTGCTTCGATACGATTACCTACACCAAGTTTATCTAAAATCGTAGAAATATAGTTACGTACTGTGCCTGCCGATAAAAACAGTTCGGACGCAATTTCCTTTGTCGTTTTTCCTTCCGCCACTAGCTCCAACACTTGGCTTTCACGCTCTGTCAACGGATTTTCGCTATCCTCTTCATAGACGAAATCAACAAGCTCCGATGCGTAAATACGACGACCTTCCATAATAATACGAATCGAGTTTACAAGCTCTTCAATCGGACTATCTTTTAATAAATAGCCACGCACGCCTGCTTTTCGTGCACGTTCAAAATAACCCGGACGTGCAAATGTTGTTAAAATAATGACTTTGCAATTTTCATCCTTTAATGCTTCCGCAGCATCTAGCCCTGTTTTCACAGGCATTTCGATATCCATAATGCACACATCTGGCTTTAAGCTTTTCACTAGTTCAATTGCTTCCTCGCCGTTTTTCGCAAGGCCGACAACTTCCATATCCTCTTCTAAACTAAGTAGTGATTTCATAGCCCCGAGTAGCATACCTTGGTCCTCTGCTATAACAATTCGAATCATACTTCTTCACTTCCTTTTTGATGTGTAATCGCAACAGGTACATGAATAATAACCTCTGTTCCTTGTTCACTCTTTACTTCAACCATTCCGTTAAGAAACTCAACACGCTCCTGCATCCCTTTTAAGCCACTGCCAACGAGAGAAACCGTCTCCTCAAAGCCTACTCCATTATCTTTAACTGAAAGCATTAACTCATTTTCATTTTGCTCAATGGTTACTATGCATGTACTCGCTTTACTATGCTTCACTATATTTGTTACTGCTTCTTTTAAACACATACTCACAACGTTTTCGGATAGGACGGGCATGTGAATTGCTTTTGGATCGCCAACAAGTTTAAAGTCAATTTCAGCTGCACGTAAAATTTGCTCAACGCGGAATAATTCTTCTTCAATTCTTACTGCACGCATATCTGCTACTAATTCACGCACCTCTTTTAGCGCAACACTCGCTGTTTGACGGATATCTTTAATTTCAAGAATAGCCTGTTGTGGATTTTTTTCAACTAACCTTGCAGCTAAATCACTTTTCAGACCAATCATCGATAATTTCTGCCCTAGCGTATCATGTAAATCACGCGCAATTCGTTGGCGTTCTTCATGAATAATTAACTCCGAAATTCGATCCTTTGCTGTTTCAAGCTCACTCTCGAGATTTTCTTGTTTATTGCGCGTGTAGAGCGTAAATGGCAACAACACTACACCAAGCACAGCAATAATAATAAACGGCGTCTGCGATAAAAATAGGTCAAGATAAATAAAATAACCAGCTACAATCGACAACACCGTAAAGCCGATATGAAGACCATACATAATATAAAAGCCAACCGTTTGACGGATATTCCCAATAAAAAAGGCCGTAAATAATGATAAATAAATATAGCCAAACATAAGCGTCATCGCAATATTGAGCACCATTTGAAAGCTAATCCACATATACTTTAGCCCTGTTTTTGATTGAAATGAAAACTTATGACATAGTAAATAAAGTATAAGCATTACAATGCCAACACCTATATAAAGCGGGCTAAATGAACGGATGATAAAGAAAAATGGCATAATGCAAAAAATAATCCATATATAAATACTTAGCCACGGACTTTTCGGAATAATACTGTACCAACTTTGCATGAAATCCTCATTTCTGTTTTCTTCCCATTATATCAAAATAGCTTATCGGAAGGCACTTTCTGACTTTCTTGCTTCTGCTATTATGTTAGACAGAAAAGGAGATGCTATGAAATCACCATGCACCTCCTTCAACAACTTTATGCAGCTTTAGATATTTGTTTTACACGGTTTGCAATAATTGCTTCTGCCTCTTTAAACGTCACAAACTTTCTTTGATTCGTATCGTATAACTTATAACGAATTGATTCTAAGCTCGTCGTTAATGTAATCGTTGTCGCTTGTTGTAATGGCGGAATCGATTCATGTGCTGCCTCTAAATGATAATTCGGCACACGCGGTGCTAAATGGTGCACATGATGGAAGCCGATATTCCCTGTAACCCATTGTAATAGCTTTGGCAATTTGTAATAAGAACTACCTTCTACAGCCGCTTTTACATAATCCCATTCTGTATCGTACTCAAAATAAGAATCTTCGTACGTATGCTGAATGTAGAATAACCAAATGCCAAGCGAACCAGCGATAAATAATGTCACACCGTACACAAGCAGTACTGCTTGCCAGCTCGTTAACCAAATAAGTGTACCTAAAATAACTGCCATTGTTAGCGTTGTTAAGTGTGTATTAATACGCTCTTTTTTCTTTGCATCACTACGGTTAAAACGATTTAATATAAGTACCATGAAGAGCGGACCTAAGCCAAACATTACAAGTGGATTGCGATACAGTCGGTAGCCTAAGCGCCCTAACTTTGACTTTTCCATATACTCCTCGACCGTTAGCATGTCTATATCGCCAATCCCACGCTTGTCTAAGTTTGAACTCGTCGCATGATGAATTGTATGCTCACGCTTCCACTTTTCGTAAGGGAACGAAGTCAATACACCTGTGATAAATCCTACTCGGTCATTCGCCTTTTTACTTTTAAAAAATGAGCCATGTGTACAGTCATGAAAAATAATAAATGTACGCACAACAAACCCTGCTGCTACTACGCTACATGCAACTGTTAACCAAGGCGAAAATTGCAATAAATAAAAGCCTAATGTCCATGCAATAAGCAATGGAGTAAGTGTATTAACGATTTGCATAATACTTTTACGCGTTTCCGATTTTGCAAATGGGGCAACATCTTTACGCAATTTCTTCGTTTTTTCAGCGTCTGTCATAACTTTCGTCACGCTTAATACCTACTTTCTTTACTATCATTTATATAGTTTAGTATAAAACGAAAGTGGTATGACCCCTAGATGCAAACATCATGACTTTTATATGACATCTGTCATATAAACTTAACCTACCCAAAAATTACATTAGTGTATATACTTTAACAAGCATCTCATCATAACTATGCACAAGTTCACTAAACGGAATAGGGCGACTTATATAGTAGCCTTGTATTTTGTCACAGCCTGCCTGTTCTAAATAAGCCAACTGATCGGCTGTTTCAATCCCTTCTGCAACGACCTTTACTTGCAGATGCTTTGCCATCGCTAAAATCGTCGTCACAATGGCCGTCCCCTTATGAGAAACACCGATTTTATTGACAAAAGACCGATCAATCTTTAAGCAATCAAATGGAAAATCCGTTAAATACGACAACGATGAATAGCCTGTACCAAAGTCATCAATCGCAATCGCAATGCCCATCCGTTTTAACTCTCTTAAAATAGGTATTAACTGTGTCGCCTCGATTGTCATACTTTCGGTAATTTCAAGTTGCAAGTATTTTGCATCAAATTCTGTTTCATGCAGTATGTTACGCACTTCATCTAAAAAATTCTCTTGATATAGCTGACTTAGCGACACGTTAACAGCAACGCCGAGCATTTTACCCGTCGATTGTTGCCACTGTTTCATTTCCTGACATGCCATTTTTAATACAACCAAGCCAAGCGGAATAATAAGCCCACTTTCTTCTGCAATCGGAATAAAGTGATTCGGCGGAATTTTCCCTTTTATCGGGTGCTGCCAACGTACGAGCGCTTCAACTGAACAGAGCTCCCTCGTTTTTAAATCCAACTGTGGTTGATATTCCAAAAATAACTCATTGTTTTGCAAAGCTTTTTCCAAGTCATGTTCTAGCTGAAGTTGCTCCTTATTTTTCTTCTCAATTTCATCTGTATAAAATACCACATTACCGGCCACAGACTGCTTTGCTTCGTTTAACGCAAAATGCGCACACTGAAAAAGCCCTTCCGGATGATTAGCGTCTGTTGGATAAATCGCGATACCTACATGAAACTTCATACGTAACGAATAATGTTTGATTTGAATCGGTTGGTCTAAACATTGGCGTAGGCGTTCACAAATGAGCTGCACGTCCTCTTGCTTGTAATGCTTTAAATAAAGCATAAACTGATTCTTCCCAAACTGAATGAGCAGTTGATTCTCCTCTAGCACTTTAGTAAAACGCTCGGCTAGTATTAGTACAAGCTCATTCATCGATTTCCTTCCAAATGAAACTTTAATCGCATCAAGCCGTTCTACTTCTATTAGTAAAATAGCCTTCCTATTTTTTGTTACTAGTAGCTCATGTTCTAATTTCTCTTCTAAATAACGCTGATTCGGCAATCCTGATATTTCATCGTAATAGGCCATTTTCTGCATGCGCATTT
>JBJEFO010000073.1:0-5989 GCA_051874135.1 Lysinibacillus sp. | reverse complement strand
AGTGAGATTTAATCGTTATAGCCAATTGCGAGCCAGTGTGAGTCCCATTCTGTAATATCATTGCCTACGCGACAAGCAAGGCCACAAGACTCACCGTCCACAATAAATGAACCGACTAGCCACTTTTTCCTATGGATGCCGTCCTGTAAGCGAATATCAATCTCTGGCATTTTCGCAAACTCCTGATATAAATATAAATTATCCGTATAATGTCGATTTGGCGAAGCAATCTTTACCTCGCCAGCTGCATCAAAAATTTCAATCGTATTCCCTTCCCTTGAGTACACAGGCTTTTTGACAAACGCACGCCCTGCTTGTTTAAACGGCTTATCGCTTAAAAACGTCGGCAACATATAGCGCTTAATCGCACCACGCTCATGCTTTGTAAACAATACTTCATCATTGCGGCGCTCCCAAATAAGCCATAGCAAAATTTTCGACTGCAATACATAAGCAGCTGGTGCATTAATAATGGCCAATTCTCGGTCACGCACTAAATCGAGCAATTGAAGCCCGATACGATCCCCGTCTTCTGCCTCGTCATCAATCAAAAACTCAACTGGATGTGCTGGGCGATACAAAACATCGATTCTTTCCATTGATGGTGTATATAAGCCTCGCTGTGGTCCATCCTTGAAAATAATAAGTTCCTTAATCGGTACATACTCTACCTCAAACGGTAATACACGCTGAATATACTTCACTTGGCAATGTTCCTCGAAATCATCATCCGCTTCTTTGCCTGTAATGACTACTTTCGGTGTACATGTTTTATTCAAATAATGTATCGCATGGAATAAAGCTTGTGACATGCCTTTTATAAATTGCTTTGTATTATTTGGATTGTTGACATGGAATTCTGCGCAAAGTTTATCATTCATCTCGAATGTTTCCTGTACTAAAAACGGCGTATCGCCATTTAACTCGATACACTTAATGTTGCCGTCTGCTGTACAAATAAAATCAAACCGCGCAAGCACAGCCATCTCCTGTAAATAGTTGAGCGAAATGTACGGTAGCATCTCCTCTCGAATACCGAGTGCTAATAACTGCTCTTTTGATAAATGCGGAAGCTGCTCTGCCACCTTACAAAAAATGCCCCACAGCATTTGTGAGGCAAAACGAATTTCATCTATTTTCTCTTTCGGTAACACCATCACATCGTACAGTGCATACTCAAGATCTATAAAATCAGCAAAAAACGTTTTTTTATAAGGCGCGTAAAAAGCTTCTCGCTTCGTATAATCTCTTTCCATTAAAGCGCCCCCTTATGATGATGATGAACCACCGCGCGAGCCGCCACCAGAACTAAAGCCAGATTTGCCGCTACTATAGTTTGTTGCACCGTTAGATGGTTTATTTGGCTCTGCTGTCGTTGTGGAAGTACTTGTCGAGCCTGAATTTGATGTTGAACTTGAGTTCGTTGTTGCACCACTTGTTCCTTTTGAGCTACTCGATGAGCTACCACCATAATACCCTCCGCCACTAGAGCTGCCTGTATATTCATTACGCTTCGTACCATTTATTTTATTTTTCGATTTGTAGAAAGAGCTGGCCACCATCGCCCCAATCGTAGCATACATTAATCCGTCAAAGAAATGCTGTCCATGATAGCTCGAATACTCATCATCACATACGTAACTACCGTCGTCTTGCTCATCCCAATCTGCGCATGCCTCATAATATTCCGAATTCTCGATACCTGCAATATCTTCATCAACTATTTCCTCTGCCGTTACATCTTCATAACTGCTTGTATCCTCTATAACTTCACTTGATGTATATGTAATCTCATTAGTTTCTTCAACATAGGCTTCCTCCGAGCCACATGCTGCTAATTGCATTGTCATTGCCGAGGCCGTCGTGACAGCCGCAACTTTTCTCCACTTCGCCATACATACCCTCTCCGTTCGTTTTTGTTACCTTATATACGAACAATAGATTAAATAGTTTCAACAAAAGCGCAATTAATCCTAAATTTGTAAACCCCATTCCCTCTCATTAACAATGTAGTTATAAAAGAATAATTCTTTTTGAAAATAGACCTAAGACACCAACACTTTAGTAAAAACAGTTGAAATATGCCAATAGACACGCTATACTGCAATTCTAAATAACTAATTTTACCTTTTAATACATATATGTACAAATAAGGTCAAATCTCCAATATATACGAGAGGAAGTGAAACTTATGATTCAATCAATATTATCTAATCTAGCTATTATATTACTAGGTCATTTATTCATGAGCATGTTGATGAATCAGAAAAACCGATTATCTGAAAGGTTTTTTTTCATTTGCATTGTTTTACTTTTTTCAACTGTCATTATTAGTATGTTTTATTTACCGATTGAAATTGATGGCTATAATTTTGATTTACGATTAATTCCTCTCATATTTTTAGCTATATTTAGAGGCTGGAAGATTACTTTATCAACGCTTATTATCGTTTGTACTTGGCGTTATTTCATGGGAGGCGTTGGTACAGTACCTGGTATTTTAGCCGGTATGATTGGACCAACATTATTTGTACTTCTTTTTCACTCTCTAAAAAAAGAAGTTAGCAAACTGTATGAAAAAGTCTTTATTATTACTGTTTGTTGGTTTATTTCTGATTTTCCGATTGTCTTCATTATTCCTAATGGCTGGGAAGTATTTAAAGGATTCTTTTTAATCCGCTATACATCATTCCTTATCGTTGCGTTTACTTATTATGCCTTTATAAAAGCAGAGCATAATAAAGAATACTATAAGAAACAATTAGAACAGATGGCTTGGCATGACCAGCTCACTAACCTTCTCAATAGAAGTAAGTTTATCGAACTAATGGAGAACAAACGGGGTATCCCTATGAAAAATCAATTCATTGCCCTAATTGATATCGATTATTTTAAAAACATTAATGATACATACGGACATTTTGCCGGGGACTATGTGTTGATTCAGCTTTCTTCTATTTTTGCTGAGAAAAATGGTAGTAATATGATTTTCGCTAGATATGGGGGCGAAGAATTCATTGTTTACTTGGAAGCCGATACTTTAGAGGAGGCGATTGTTACTTTACAACACTTACGTCAACAAGTCCGCAGCACACCATTTGAAATAGACGACAAGCATCATATTCATCTCTCTATTTCAATCGGCTTAGCACAATTAGAACAAGATGCTATGCTCAAAGATGTTATTCATACAGCAGATCAGCATTTATATATCGCAAAAGAACGAGGTAGAGATCAATTAATCTCCTCTTATGAGATAGATTTGGTTTATAGTTAAACTTTAAGCGAGCTATGACGACAGCATAAAATGTCGTCATGGCTCTTATCTAACATTTCAGCACTTAACTTACGGACCTTATAAAAGTAAAAAGCCCGTGGAACAAATACCAACAGACCTTCACTCCATTATTCGCATTTATCTAAACAAGCTACTTTTTTAATTGCTTGATAAAATAATCCTTTATATTTCAAATCTAATAAACCAGCAATCAATAACCCGATAGCGCCTACAAATAATAGCGGTTTCTTTACATTTTTGCACGTCTCTTTCAACTGAACTCCTCCTACAACTAACATTTTATAATACTAGTTTATCAGATGCACTTCTGCTTTTTCTGTTTATGTTTTGTGAAAATTAGTATTTATCCGTCCCTTTAAAGCGTTTTGGTTTTTTTACGTAGCTTTCTAGTACGTAGCCACAATCTGTGCAAATTACGTGCATAATAGAACTTCCAAAGCCCATTTTGCCATTAGGAGAATTATGTATGGCTGTTCGATGAGAGAAGTTCCAAATAATTACCACGATATAACGAAACTTTCCAGTCTGCAAATCGTATAAATAAACAAGCATAAAACGGAGGGATGTTTTGCAATGAAATCTATTACGAAGAAGCGCCTAGGTGCTGTTATGATTGACTCAGTTATTGCGACTACAGTAGCACTTGGAGTGGAGTATGTGTTACGAAAAAAGATTAAAAATGAATTCGTTCATACGGTCGTAACACCAACTGTTGTGTTTTGGGGATTAGAATATGCGCAGCTACGAAAAAACGGCCAAACGCTTGGCTACAAAGCAATGGGACTAGCACTTGAAAATGAGGATGGCTCAAAACCAACCGATGCACAAATTGCAAAACGCATCATGTACCGTGATACAATCAGTACATTCGATTATTTAAAAGACCGACAAAACTTTGAAGAACAAGACGGAGCACGTTTACCTCACGACCGCTTTGCTCAAACGGTAGTGAAGGATAGTAAAGATTTATAGTACTATCAACAATGAGGCTAGTAATACTTTGATTACTAGCCTCATTACTAGTGAATGTGAATGTCTGCAATTTTAAATGCACCGTATTCATCAATTATAACCGTGTACGTTTTGTAGCGATCATAGTATTGATAATCCCCCGTACCACTATAGAAATCAAATGTTTCATTCATATCCACATAATAATTACCATTTTCATACGCAACGTCTAATACATCGTTCGTAATAAAATAAAATTCATGTCCTTCATACGAAACATCTGCTACATAATCTTCTAATTCCTCATAAGCACTGCTACCGACAGCTAACATATCTTCCACCCAGTAGAAATTGCTTTCGTTTAACGCAAGCTCATAATACATGCGGAACAATTGTACAAACTGCCCTGCTAATACCGTATCAATATCTACATCAACCGGCTCCTCATAATAGCTATATTGCTCATACATACCTGATACAGTCAGTACAGCTTCGCGTGACATCGGCTGCTCGCTCCATGTATCAAACTGCTCTAGCATACTATAAAGTGGGATGGAAAAACCAAAATTTGTACTTGTGCCTGACGTATATAACAATGAATTAATACCTACTACTTTTCCCGTTTTTGCATCAACTAACGGACCACCACTGCTACCCTGGTCAATTTGCGCATCGATTTGATAAATTTGCTTATAAATAAATCGGTCTACCTCCATATCCCGATTATGTCCCGTAATATAACCAATAGAAGCTGAATTTTCAAACCCTTGTGGACTACCAAAAGCAATAACTTCAAGACCTACTGGCGACACTTCTAGCTCTACCCCTAAAGGCTCCTCGTTTTGGTAGTCAGGTACATGCAATAAGGCGATATCATAATGCTCTGAAATGCCAATAACCGTTGCTGCAAATTCTTGACCTTGTGTATTCCGAACTTTCACATCTACTTCACCATCGACTACATGTGCATTGGTAATAACGTAACCGCCCTTTTTATACAGAAAGCCTGAGCCTTGACTATACGATGTTAGCACGGTAAATACTTTTTGCTGTACTTCCTTTATTAAAGTTACACGATCTACGCCCTCCGTATACTGCTCCTGCCGTTCTTCCTTTTCCACAACAGCTACTTGCTCTATTTGTTCAGCATCAGAACTAACTTCCTTGTAATTCTGCACACTTTTTTCTTCATTAAAATAATCCCAAAATCCGTAACCAACGCCCCCAATCGTGATGCAACTGATGATTAACACAATCCACATCCAAATAGGGACTCCTGTTTGGACAACTTGTTCGTTGAACTTCTCCCCACATGCAGAACAAAATTTAGCCTTTGCTTCATTCTTATGCCCACACTTTTGACAAATCATCTAATCCCCCCTTTATTTATAAAAACATGATTATAAAAGGATTTTTTATAAACTAATTATTTCCATTTTAACATTCTTTCATAGCAATATAAATTAATGCTTAATACCTAATACAGTCAGGTAATAACGCACACCATTATCTACATCTATATGCAATCAATGCAAGAGAAAATCCACTTACTTAAAAAGAATATTCCACTGTTGTCTCATCTCAATCACCGGGTATGATTGACATATTTTAACAAATAAAATTGTATAGAAGAACTCCATTAAAACACAAAAAAAGTATGTAGCAATCGCTACATACTTTGAGATGACCCGTACGGGATTCGAACCCGTGTTACCGCCGTGAAAGGGCGGTGTCTTAACC
>JBJEFO010000072.1:0-25556 GCA_051874135.1 Lysinibacillus sp. | reverse complement strand
CACATAAAATTTGGAGTAACTAAGGATATTTCCTTAATTACTCCATGTTAAAAAATTCTTTTGCTGTTTTGATAAATGCCTTTTGCGCCTCAGAAAGCTCATATCCCTTTCCATATGCCAGCGTCAGCGTCGTTACCGCTTTTTCGCCTCTCAGCCGGAAGCAGTACATTCTTTCGTCACTGTCAATATTTCGGATACGCATGGCACGCTCAATCATATCTTCCATGCTAAGAAGCGCACCCATTCCTTGCATACACAAGGACAAATTCAAACGACAACAATAGAAATACAAAAACTTGAATCAGAAGTTCAAGATATAACGAAGGAAAATGTAGAGTTAAAAGTACAAGTGAGTGAGCTATCAACTTATGAACGTATTTGGGAAAAAGCGAAAGAGCTAGGTCTGACATTGAATGAGAAAAATGTAAAGGTAGTGCCGGGCGAATGAAAAAGCTCAAGTTTCGTTACCAATTAGGAGCCTTTCTAATGTTTGCAATATACGGAGGGCTCTTTTTCCTGTTGTTTGGTCGATTCTTTTATATTCAATCAACAGGTGAATTACATGGGTATAATTTACAGGCGGAAGCCGCGAATAAATATGCACGAGAAACAGTTTTAGCTGCAGAACGAGGACGTATTTTAGATCGCAATGAAAATATTATTGCGGAAGATACACTGAGCTATCGTTTAATTGCTGTTGTAAGTGAGAAAGCTACAAGTAATCCAGACGACCCACGCCATGTTATTGATGCGAGAGAAACAGCTAGAATACTAGCGGAATATATTAGTTGGGATGAAGAAAAAATTTATCAACAGCTAACAAAGGAAGGCGATCCTTATCAAGTTGAATTTGGAGCTGCGGGTCGCAACATTAGCCACGAAGTAAAAGAAGCAATTGATGCGCATAAAATACCAGGCATTATTTTTGTAAGTGATAAAAAACGTTACTATCCAAATGGCTCCTTTGCTGCACACTTAATTGGTTATGCAGCGAAAGAAGAACAACCGGATGGGACATTTAAAACAGTTGGTAAGATGGGATTAGAAAAAACGTATAACGAAGAGCTAACAGGTGAAGACGGAAAAGTTGCATATGATAGCGATATTTTCGGTTATTTACTAGCGAATAGTGAAAAAATGGTCCAACCAGCAAAGGACGGCAGCGATATTCATTTAACGCTTGATAAGACGATTCAAAACTTTTTAGAGGATGCGATGAATCGAGTAGAAGGAACGTATAATCCAGAGTCTATAGTAGCTGTTGTAGCAGATCCGAAAACAGGTGAAATATTAGCGATGTCACAACGACCAACATTTGATCCTGATACACGTATCGGACTTGAAAATGGTTGGTTAAATAAAGCGATTGAAGACGTATTAGAGCCAGGGTCAACGATGAAGACTTTTACGCTTGCAGCCGCAATCGACTCGGGTAATTGGCACCCGAACGCAACGTATCAATCGGGTCGATACACATTATATGACCGTACGATTCGAGACCATAATAATGGGCGAGGTTGGGGACCTATTACGTATTTAGAAGGTTTCCAGCGTTCATCGAATACAGCGATGGCTTATATGCTAGAAATTATGGGGAGTGAAACGTATTTAGATTATGTAGAACGTTTCGGCTTTGGACAAAAGACAGGTATTAATTTGCCAAATGAAACAACCGGTACAATTTTAACAAAAAATCCAATTGACCGTGTAACAACGACGTATGGTCAAGGATCAACTGTAACACCTATCCAATTAATTCAAGCTGCTACAGCTATCGCGAATGATGGGAAAATGATGCAACCGTACGTCATCGATAAAATTGTTGATACGAATACGGGAAAAGTCACATATGACCAAGAGCCTATTGTGAAAGGTGAGCCTATTTCAGCGGATACGGCAAAGCAAGTGCGAGAAATTTTAGCATCTACTGTCACATCAGAAGTCGGTACGGCTCAGCGATATCAAATTGACGGGTATGAAGTTGCTGGTAAAACGGGTACTGCTGAAATTCCAAAAGAACAAGGTGTAGGTTATCAAACGGGAAATCACAGCTATATTTATTCGTTTTTAGGGATGGTACCAGCGGATGATCCACAGCTTGTGATGTATGTTGCCGTTAAAAAGCCACAGATGAGTAGTTCTATATCAGGATCACAACCGGTTTCTGAAATTTTTAACTCAGTTATGGAAAATAGCTTGAAATATTTGAATATTAATCCGGATAATACGGTAGCAGCCGAAATGGTCACAATGCCGAATACAGTAGAACAGCAGGTTGAAACAGTTCAAGTGGAACTGGTGAATGATGGTTTGCGTCCGATTGTTATCGGTGAAGGTGGCACCGTCATAGACCAATATCCGAAGGCAGATACACCATTGTTAAAGGGAAGTCTCGTATTCTTAAAAACAAATGGTGAAATTACATTACCAACATTTACGGGTTGGTCGTTGCGCAATGTGCTTGTCTATAAAACGATGTCCGGTTTACCACTTGAAATTGTTGGAGAAGGTTACGTATATAATCAAAGCGCATCTCCTAACACGATTGTCACGGATTCTTCACCGATTGTCGTAAAACTACGAACACCGAAAGAGAGTTTTAATGTTATTGAAACAGAGACAGATGAAGAGCAATTACCTCAAGATTAACTATACCCTAGTGTCATTAATGATAGTTTAGGTTGAATACACGCTTCGTTTATAACATACGTTGTTATTAAAAACGGAGCGTGTTGTCGAATGAAATGGATTTTTAAACAAACGCAAGGGCGTTTAAAAATCATTATTATTTGTTTTATGTTGTATGGGTTGGCGATACTCGTTAGACTTTTTTACGTACAAATTATCCAGCATGAAGAACTAACGGAATTAGCAAAGGCTAACTGGGATCGTGAAATTCCGTTTCAGGAAGAGCGTGGTGATATTACAGATCGTAATGGAGAAGTAATTGTAACAAATAAACTGGCTCCCACGCTTTACTTTATGAAGGCACAAAATGACAATATCGATTTTGTAGCCGAGCAATTAGCGCCTGTCCTCAATACAGATGAAAAGCAACTATTGGAAAAGCTGTCTAAAAAGGCTTATTTGACTAAATTAGCACCAGAAGGGAAAAACCTATCACCAGAACAAATTGAAGAAATTCAACAAAAGCAAATCGATGGGCTTTATAGCGGGGTCGATTACGTAAGGCATTATCCTTACGGGACATTATTATCTCGTTTACTAGGTTTTACAGGATACGATTCACAAGGATTGGCCGGTATTGAATATCAGTATGATGGTGTGTTAACAGGCGATCAATCAGCTATTCGTCTATTTACAGATGCAAAAGGAAATGCGATGCCGCAAACACAAGATGAATGGCGGCAAGGCGATGCAGGTGCAACGATTGAGCTAACAATTGATATCGAATTACAACAAATTGTTGAACGCGAGCTATCTCAAGCAATGATAAATTACAATGCGGATCAAGCATTAGCGTTAGCGATGAATCCGAAGTCGGGTGAAATTTTAGCGATAGCGTCGTATCCAACCTATGATCCTACTGCTTATCAAGAGGTGGATAAATCGATTTATAACCGAAATTTGCCGGTATTTATGACGTATGAGCCAGGTTCTACATTTAAAATTATTACGTTAAGCGCAGCGGTTGAAGAAGGCGTTGTGAATCTACGAAATCAGTCATTCCACGATCCGGGCTATACAATGATTGAAGGGGCAAGATTACGTTGTTGGAAACGAGAAGGTCACGGACATCAAACATTTTTAGAAGTGGTAGAAAACTCTTGTAATCCAGGGTTTATTGAACTTGGACGAAGAGTTGGTCCGGATAAATTGTTAGATTATATTCATAATTTTGGTTTCGGTGAGAAGACTGGTTCGAATATTGCAGGAGAAGCGAGTGGTATTTTATTTTCAAAAGAAGGATTTGGTCCTGTGGAAAGTGCGACGACGGCATTTGGTCAAGGGGTTTCTGTTACGCCAATTCAGCAAGTACAAGCGGTGGCGGCATCGATAAATGGCGGTACTTTGTATACACCGTATGTTGTATCGAAAATTCTCGACGCTAGTGGCGATGTATTACTTGAAAATAAACCTGTAGCGAAACGGCAAGTTGTTAGTGAAGAAACGTCTAAGATTGTTCGGGAAGCACTTGAATCGGTAGTGGCAAATGGCTCAGGTAGACAGGCTTACCGTGATGGATTACGAGTTGGAGGAAAAACAGGGACGGCGCAAAAGGTAGAAAACGGCCGTTACAAAGAAGGCGATTATATCGTGTCGTTTATCGGATTTGCTCCCGCAGATGATCCGCAACTTTTAGTATATGTAGCAGTAGATTCGCCAAAGTCACATTTACAATTTGGTAGTGTTATTGCAGCACCAATTGTTGGGCAAATTATTGAAGAAGCAGCACCGATTCTTCAGTTGCAAAGCAAGGATCCAGAAAAACAATTGCCTAAAAAGTATATTTGGGGTGATGAGCTAACAGAACGCGTACCAAATTTTGTAGGGCAAACGGCGGAAGATATTATTAAACAACAATATCCTTATCATGTTGAATGGCACGGCGAGGGAGACCAAGTAATTGAACAATTACCAAAAGCAGGTGAACTAATTAAACAAGATGGGATTGTTCACTTATATTTATCCAACTAATCCTTTCAAAATTGCAGTAAAACAACTATTATAATGAAGGGTGTTTATACATTAATAGGACAGTTTAAAGGAGATTTCTTATGACATTGGCAACAACGGTGACTATTTTAGTTACATCATTTATTTTGACCGTTATTTTAGCGCCGATTGGCATTCCGATGCTACGACGTTTAAAGTTTGGTCAAAGCATTCGCGAGGAAGGTCCGCAATCTCATATGAAAAAAGCGGGAACACCGACAATGGGCGGGATTATTTTCTTGCTTTCAATCATTGCAACAACGGTAACTTGCGGACTTTTATTAGATGTATTTACAACGCATACAGTTGTTTTACTGCTAGTCTTTATAGGGTTTGGCATTATCGGCTTTTTAGATGACGGAATTAAAGTTATTTTTAAACGTAACTTAGGCTTAACGTCATTACAAAAACTAATAGGACAGATTGTTATTGCAATTGCAGCGTTCCTATTACTACGTTTAGGGACATTTGATACAGCAATTGCGATTCCGTTTACGGAGTGGGAATTAGATTTAGGTATGTTTTATATTGCATTCCTTATTTTCTGGCTTGTTGGGTTCTCGAATGCAGTGAATTTAACAGACGGTTTAGACGGTCTAGTAGCGGGAACGGCATCGATTGCTTTTGCAGCATTCGGTGTATTAGCACTATTTAATGAGCAGGCTGATATTGCGTTATTTGCCTTCGCTGTAACAGGCGCTTTACTAGGCTTTTTAATTTTCAATGCTAACCCTGCGAAAGTATTTATGGGGGATACAGGTTCCCTAGCGCTTGGTGGGGCCTTAGCGATGATCTCGGTATTAGTCAACCAAGAATTATTGCTTTTATTAATTGGTCTTGTATTCGTAATTGAAACACTTTCAGTTATATTACAAGTAGGTAGTTTTAAACTTCGTAAAAAACGTATTTTTAAAATGAGTCCTATCCATCACCATTTTGAATTATCAGGATGGTCTGAATGGAAAGTTGTTCTCGTATTTTGGTCAACAGGACTTGTTGTGGCACTTATTGCAGTCTTATCGGAGGCGATATTATGATGGAATATAAAGCATTACAACACAAAAAAGTATTAGTACTTGGTTTAGCGAAAAGTGGGGTTGCAGCGGCTGAGCTTTTACATGAGCTTGGCGCGTTTGTGACAGTAAACGATGCAAAACCTTTTGATGCCAACCCTGAAGCGCAAGGGTTATTAGCAAAAGGGATTACCGTTATTTGTGGTCGTCACCCAGAAGATTTACTAGACGAAGGGTTTGAGTTAATTGTAAAAAACCCAGGGATTCCATACAGTAATCCAATTATCGCTGATGCGATAGGGCGTGAGTTACCGGTCATTACAGAGATGGAGCTTGCTTATTTAGTTAGTGAAGCGCCGTTTATTGGAATTACAGGTACGAACGGTAAAACGACGACAACGACACTAATTTTTGAAATGCTTGAAAAAGGCCATCGTAAGCCGTTAATTGCAGGGAATATCGGTACAGTTGCATGTGGTGTAGCAAAAGACGCAACACCTGACAGCGTTATTGTAACAGAGCTTTCATCATTCCAACTAATGGGGACACGTACATTTAAGCCAAGTATCGCCATTTTAACAAATCTGTATGATGCGCATTTAGATTATCATGGCACGTTTGAAGAATATGCGAATGCAAAATTTGGCGTAACGCGTAATCAGACGGAGGAAGATTATTTCATCTTTAATAATGACCAAGCAATCGTACGAGCGTATGCTGAAAAATCAAAAGCAAAGAAAATACCGTTTACGACAAAGGGACGTACAGAAGAAGGCATTAGCGCAGATGAGTCAACGATTTACTGGAACGGTGTAGCAATTCTCGAGCGACATGAAATAGCTCTTCCAGGGAATCATAATTTAGAAAATATTTTATGTGCAGTTGCTGCTTGTTTATTGCATGGTTGTGAGCTTGAAGCGATTAAAGAGGTACTTGCAACATTTGCTGGCGTACGTCATCGCTCGCAATTTGTCCGTGAGTGGAAAGGGCGTAAAATTTACAATGACTCGAAAGCAACAAATTGCTTAGCAACAAAAAGTGCCCTTGAAGCCTTTAATAAGCCAATTGTGTTACTTGCAGGTGGATTAGATAGAGGTCACTCTTTTGAAGAATTACGTGAATCAATGGGCAATGTAAAAGCGGTTGTAGCATTTGGTGAAACAAGGTTACGATTTATTGAATTTGCTAAAACGTGCGGTGTAAAGGAAACAGTAGTAGCAACAAATGTAGAAGATGCGGTTGTCTATGCAGCAAATCTTTCAGCGCAAGGCGATATCATTCTCCTATCACCTGCATGTGCAAGTTGGGATCAATATGATAGCTTTGAAATTCGCGGTGATGTGTTTATCGATTGCGTAATGAAGCTAGCTTAATACTGTAGAGGAAAGGATTTTTTCGCTGATATTATATAGACGGTTGTTTGTAGGAAGTGCTTTATTACTAAGTTTAATTGGCATTGTCTTTATTTATTCAGCGAGTGCCTATTGGAGTGAAGTACATTATGCAGATAGTACGCCATTTTACGTGAAGCAAATGATTAATTTAGCGTTAGCGCTAGCTTGCTTTATGATTGTCAGTCGTAGCAAATGGCTACTCGATGAAAACTGGTGGCGTCTGCTCTATGTACTCTCCATTCTTTTATTAATTGCGGTACTGATTCCTGGGATTGGGGTGTGGCGAAATGGCTCGCGAAGTTGGATTGGTTTAGGGCCGTTAACATTTCAGCCTGCGGAATTGGCCAAAATTACAACACTCGTATATTTAAGCATCATACTTGCTAAGTGGAAGCGCGGCGAACGGATTATAAAACTAAAGCATTTTCTAGTATTACTTCTACCGATTGCGTTAATTATGATACAACCGGATTTTGGCTCTGCCTTTATTTTAATAGTAGGTGCTTTTATTTTATTTTTTATTGCAAATTATCCGATTAAGTTTTATGTGCTTTGTATAGCGCTTGGTGTAGCGGGATTGGTTGCATTAATACTATCTGCACCGTACCGACTTGCACGTATTCAAGCGTTTTTAGATCCATGGCAAGACCCTTTAGGGAACGGATTTCAGGCGGTACAATCGTTGCTTGCAATAGGTCCGGCAGGATTATTTGGACATGGCTTTTTAAAAAGTAGACAAAAGTACTTATACTTACCAGAACCGCAAAATGATTTTATTTTTTCAATCCTGTTAGAGGAAACGGGTTTTATAGGAGGAATTTGTGTTGTATGTATTTTTGCGTGCTTTTTATATAGTGGCTATAAATTAGCAACTCGTTCCATTTACGCACGTCATTTTTATATTATTAGTGCGCTTGTTTCGATGATTGCTGTACAGGCGGCGTTAAATATAGGTGTAGTAATCGGATTATTACCTGTAACAGGTGTCACATTACCTTTTATTAGCTATGGTGGTACATCGCTCATTATTTTATGGCTAACAGTAGGAATCATTTACTTATTCGGGACAACGACAGAAGGAAAGAGGGAGGCAACATGGAAAAAGTAATCGACTTAGAAGATCGTATACCAACCTTTCGAGAAAAGCGACGCAAAAGAACTAACTTTAAATTTATATTTTTAACTACCTTATTTCTTTTCTTACTGTTGATGCTTCTCTATTTCCAGTCACCGTATAGTAAAGTAAAGACAATAAACGTTTCAGGAGATGAGCTAGTAGCTGCAACATACTACGAGGAATTATCAGGCGTTAAAGTAGGAGATTCCATGTGGGGCGTAAAAAGTGATGAAATTATAGGTAAGATTGAATCACTGGATTGGGTGAAATCGGTTATTGTAACTCGGAAATGGTTGACAACGGTTAATATCGAAATAAAAGAATGGCAAAAGGTTGCATATTTAGCAAAGGGCAATACGTTTTATCCGATGCTAGAAAACGGTGTTATGTTTGAGGAATCTAATAAATTATTACCAATTGATGCACCGGTTTTTTTAGCGTTTGAAGACGAGATGCTACGCAAACGATTATTAAAAGAGTTAGCGAAGTTAAAACCTGAAGTGCTCGCACTCATTTCGCAAATTAATGCGACTCCGTCAACTTCTGATCCGTATGCGATTACATTATTTATGAATGATGGATATGAAGTGCGAGCTGATATTACATCGCTCGCTAGTAAGTTAAATTATTATCCTTCCATCATTGCACAAATTGAAAATCAGCAACAATTTGAAAAAGGGATTATCGATATTGAGGTTGGTTCTTATTACCGACCTTATTCAGATGAATACACAGCTATTAACATCGAATCAATTGGGGGAGAACAGGAAGTGATGGAGGATGAAGAACAGTCCTCACAGTAAAAAAAGTGTACTTTTGAATCGAAAATATTTTATTATTTTAGTCGTCTGTATTATTACCGGTTTTATTATAGGCTTTTCCTATAATTTATCAAAAGATGATCGTAAAACAAGTTCGATTTCGAGTATTTATGTACAACAAGGCGAGATATACCGGGAAGAGCTGATTGAACAGCAAGAGCGTAACAAAGAGCTAGCAGAAGAATTAGATACGTTGCATGAAACAATTCGCAACTATGAGAAAGAATTTGCAACAACTGAAGAACATTATGAATTGTTAGTAAAAGAGGCTGAGCAATTACGTATTTTATTAGGTGAATTACCAGCAGTAGGTAAAGGTGTTGCTGTTACATTGCGCGATAATGAATACGATGGTGTAGGAAACCCTAATCATTATATTGTCCATGAGAGCCATATTTTTACCGTCATTAATGAGTTAAAAATTTCAGGGGCAGAGGCGATTGCAATCAACGGTCAGCGTTTAAAAACGGATTCGTATATTAGTTGCAATGGTCCTGTTATTACGATTGATGGCAATCAATACCCAGCGCCGTTTGTCATTGAGGCAGTGGGCGATCCAACGTCGTTAATAGCTGCTTTAGAAATGGCTGGCGGAGCAGTTGATCAATTATTAAGTGACAATGTTGTCATTACATTAGAAAAAAAAGAGCGAATTTTAATGCCTTCTATCATAAAAGGGAAATTGTAGGAGGTATTATATGACTAAAAAGATGTATATTCATATTACGATTATTTCTTTTATCATAGGGTTTATGTTAGCTGTTCAATATAATACTGTTCAAAATCCGGAAAAGCAAGAAACAATAGATGTTTGGGAAATCCGTCAAGACTTATCAGATGAACAAAAACGTCATTCACAGTTACTTACGGAGATTAGACAAGCCCAGGATACTGTACGCAAATATGAGGATGAAAATCTAGACAATCCTGAAGCTATTTTAGCGCAAACAGTCGATCAATTAAAAGAAGCTGCAGGGTTAAAAAGAGTGACTGGTCCAGGAATAGTACTTACCATTTCACCATCGCTAGAGGCAATGGAGTTTGGCTATGAAATAAACGAAATTCCACCGTCTTTATTAATTCGGCTTGTTAACGATATATATCGTTATAAAGGACATTATGTTGAAATTGGTGGTCAGCGTCTTATTTATTCTTCCGCTATCCGAGATATTAATGGAAAAACAACAGTAGGTAGTGTTCCGCTTGGTAAAACAGAGATTGAAATAAAAGTAATTACAGCAACAGAAGAAGAAGCTAACAAGCTATACAATCATTTAATGGCGTCAACATTTATGGATGAATTTTTTATTGATAATATGATGCTTCAAGTGGGACAACCACAAGCTACTATTACAATTAAGGAAACAGATGTTGAAATTAGTCACAATTATTTAACAGAATATAAAGGGGATTAGAGTATGTGGTTACCACTACTAGGATTAATTTTAGGTATAGCACTAGGTATTTTAACCGATATTCAAATTCCTGCTGTTTATGAAAACTATTTATCGATTGCTGTACTTGCCGCACTTGATACGATGTTTGGAGGCATTCGTGCACAGTTGCAGCAAGTATATGATGATAAAGTGTTTATCACAGGTTTTTTCTTTAATATTGCACTCGCAGCGGGACTTGCCTTTTTAGGGGTACATATTGGAGTAGACTTGTATTTAGCAGCCATTTTTGCATTCGGTGTACGTCTTTTCCAAAACATAGCGGTCATTCGTAGGATATTAATTGCGAAATGGGAAGATTATAGAGTAAAAAAACGTGAAAATTGACCACAATCGCGTTAAAATTTGATTACATGTAGTAAATTACTTAGACATTAGTCAGTTTTTACAATAGAATTATAACTAGAAGTATTCAAAGGAGGTGCAGCGAGTTGAATCATCATGATATATACACTTCGCTAGATATTGGTTCATCTTCTATTAAAGTGTTAATAGGAGAAATGAGTAATGAACAATTACACGTAATCGGCGTCGGACACGTAAAATCAAACGGTATTCGTAGAGGTGCAATTGTTGATATAGATGCTACTGTACAATCAATTAAAAAAGCAGTAGAACAGGCCGAAAGAATGACAGGTTTAACGATTGGGGAGGTTGTACTCGGTGTACCGGCAAATCAAACGTTATTACAACCTGCAAAAGGCGTGGTTGCTGTAAACGGTGACGGTCGTGAAATCTCAGATGATGATCTATCTCGTGTGCTAGAATCGGCACAAAGTATGGCAACACCACCAGAAAAAGAAATTGTAAACTTAATTCCAAAAAGTTTTACAGTTGATTTATTATCTGAAATCAAAGATCCTCGGGGCATGATAGGCACTCGCTTAGAAGTGGATGCAACGATGATAACGACTTCCAAAACACTGTTACACAATGTTTTACGATGCGTAGAGCGGGCAGGTTTGAAAATTCGTGAAATTTATTTACAACCTTTAGCGGCAGGTTATTATGCTTTAACAGAAGATGAAAAAAATCAAGGTACTGCCTATATTGATTTAGGTGGTGGTTCAACAACAATCGCTGTTTTTGAAGATGGATTGCTTACGCATACCGGAGTAGTTGGTATGGGTGGTGACCAAATTACGAAAGATTTATCGATTGTACTAGAGACATCAACGGAACAAGCAGAAAAAATTAAGCGACAATACGGTCATGCATTTTTTGATGATGCATCAGATGAACAATTATTCGAAGTTCAAGTAGATGGGACAAGTACAATAGAACAGTATAGCCAACGTTACATTGCGGAAATTATCGGTGCTCGTGTTGAAGAAATTTTCGAATATGTATTAGATGAACTATCTAGACTCGGTGTTCGTGATTTACCGGGGGGAGTTGTACTATCTGGTGGTATTGCACAACTAGAAGGAATAGGACAAGCTGCCCGCCAAGTTATGCAGCTTCGTGTACGTATCCATACACCAGATTATATTGGTGTTAGAGATCCTGGTTTCACAACAGCGGTAGGATTAATTCGTTATGCGCATTCAGATGATGAATTTTACGGTAGGAGCTCAGAAATGCAACATGTTTCTGGACCCACTCAACCAACTCCTCCTAAAAAACAATCTAATGCAACTGAGAAAAAAGTCGATAACAGAAATAAAACGACTATTGTTGACAAAGCAAAAAAATTCTTTAACAACTTTTTCGAGTAACGATAAAGATAGAAAGTAGGAGGAGACAAAATGTTAGAGTTTGATACAAGTTATGACCAAGGCGCAGTCATTAAAGTAATCGGGGTTGGCGGTGGCGGTAACAACGCTGTTAACCGAATGATTGAACACGGCGTTCAAGGTGTTGATTTTATAGCGGTAAATACAGATGCACAAGCTTTGGAACATTCAAAAGCTCAATATAAACTCCAAATCGGAGGAAAGTTAACGCGCGGACTTGGCGCCGGTGCAAATCCAGAAGTAGGGAAAAAAGCGGCTGAAGAAAGTCGTGAGCAATTAGAAGAAGTACTACGTGGTGCGGATATGGTATTCGTAACGGCTGGTATGGGCGGAGGTACCGGTACCGGTGCTGCCCCAGTAATCGCTCAAATTTCACGTGATTTAGGTGCATTAACAGTAGGTGTTGTTACGCGTCCATTCACATTTGAAGGTCGTAAGCGCCAATCACAAGCAGTAGGTGGAATTTCAAACTTAAAAGAAGCCGTTGATACACTAATCGTAATTCCGAATGATAAATTGCTTCAAATTGTTGATAAATCAACGCCAATGCTTGAGGCATTCCGTGAAGCAGATAATGTACTTCGCCAAGGTGTACAAGGGATTTCAGATTTAATTGCAACACCTGGTTTAATCAACCTTGACTTTGCGGACGTAAAAACAATTATGTCTGATAAAGGATCAGCTCTTATGGGAATTGGTATTGCAACTGGTGAAAACCGTGCAACAGAGGCAGCAAAAAAAGCAATTTCAAGTCCACTTCTTGAAACATCAATCGATGGAGCAAAAGGTGTCATTATGAACATTACAGGTGGTATGAACTTATCGCTTTATGAAGTACAAGAAGCGGCAGATATCGTGGCATCTGCTTCAGACGAAGAGGTAAATATGATTTTCGGTTCGGTTATCAATGAAAACTTAAACGATGAAATCATTGTAACAGTAATTGCAACTGGATTCTCAGATGATATTGCTCCAGTACAAGCGCCGCGTCCGACACTTGGTGGTCGTCACACAGCAGCACCAGTGCAACCAGTTCGACAAGAGCCTGTACAACAACAAGAGCAAGTGCGCCAAGTGCCACAAGATGATCAATTAGATATTCCGACGTTCTTACGAAATCGTCGTAACCGTAATCAGTAGTGTGATAGTCTACAAGAGTTTACTCTTGTAGGCTTTTCTATTTGTTTGAACTTATAAGGTTGGTTCAACATCAAAATCAGTTCTTGTTTTTAAAGGATACATACTCAAAAGATTGTTCTTTCTCATTCTCGCTTAAGCCTGCCGCAGAACGAACTGTATGAGATAACACAGTTGGCGCCGGCTCGTTTGGCGTCCGGCAAGAATGGCCATGAAATCTTTTATTTAACTAAATGTCCAGCACACATTTTGGTAAAGAGCCATAAGTTTTTTACAAAAGTAATTTATGATACTTGATGTAATATAAATGCAGGTTCTAAATATTTTCTGGATAGTCAAAAAATAATAGATAATCATTTTGAATGTATGTAATTTCCAATACATAGGATATATGAACTGTTCATTCGATAAAGTGAATTTTAGTTAAATAGATATAAACATACTGAATAGTACTTTGTCTGAAAATGTCGCATTATTACTATTTTTGTAAAGCGATTTATAAAACTGTGTTCACTGTTTTGACAAATTATTTATCCTCCTCGTGATACTGTATCGCTAGGAGGTTTTTTGCATGGCTGGGGAATGGCTACTTGTTGTGAACACGCTTTATAATTATATGTTGCTTTCCTTTACAGAAACAATTACCAATGTTCGGATAGCAAAGATACGATTATGGACAATGGCGGCGCTCAGTAGCTTAGTTGGTCTACTATTATTTCCATCTATACTGGGTATCTTCATTAGTTTCCTCGTATTATTGCTTGCATTTCCTTTTAAATCACTGTTATTTCGGCAAGCTTTTGTACTCTTTATCGCAACGCTTGTAGTTGGTGGTCTTTTAACGGCTATTCAATCATATGCTGACAGTAAATATGACATGCGTATTATTTGGATTGCATTTGCTGCACTCATTCTTTTTTTTCTTGTAAGACGTTATCGATTGCGATGGACATTTCGACAAGATACGTTTCATACGACATGCACGATGCAGTTTTTAGAAAGACCTTTTATATTGGCAGCCTTTATTGATACGGGAAATACATGTATTGAGCCAATCAGTGCAATGCCTGTTCATTTTGTATCGTTACAAGCTGTTAAAGATCAATTGTCAAAGGACTTTGTACATGCGCTGACAAGCTGGCAACAGGATAAGCCGTATGAGCTACAAATGTTTTCGAAAGAGATACAAAAATTACTGCGTGTAGTTCCGATTCAAACGGTGCAGGGCGATACACTCGCACTTGCTTTTCGCTTAGAGACACTTACAGTACGTGAGCAAACATTTTACGGTCATTATATTGTTTTCACAGCTAAAGATACTAAGTTTCCGAAACAAGTAGATGTTATTCTCCATGTGTCTATGCTTCCTATTTCATAAACAAAGGGGGACACTCATTGCTTCAAAAGCTGCGCTTACTTTTTTTACGCATTTGGCGAAAAATTTCACGCCAAGGAACATACTATATAGGGGGACATGATGCATTGCCAGTACCATTAACTCGAGAAGAAGAATTATCTGTTGTCAGAGCATTTATGGATGGGGATTTACGTGCGCGCGATACATTAATTGAGCGTAATTTGCGTCTTGTCGTATATATAGCAAGACGATTTGATAATACAGGTACGCCGATTGAAGATTTAATTAGTATAGGCTCAATTGGCTTAATAAAAGCGATTGAAACATTTAATACGGAAAAAAATATAAAATTGGCGACATATGCTTCACGCTGTATCGAGAACGAGATATTGATGCATCTTAGAAAAACAAGTCGTATGAAAAGTGAAGTGTCGCTTGATGAACCACTGAATTCCGATGCAGATGGAAATGAGCTGTTATTATCTGATATTTTAGGTACAGAAGAGCATATTATTTCAGACGATGTAGAACGTAAACTACAGCGTCAGCATATGTTCCATGCCATTAATTGTTTAAATCCACGTGAAAAATATATTATGGAATGTCGTTTTGGCTTAAATGGCAGAACAGAAATGACACAAAAGGAAGTAGCCGATCATTTAGGCATATCACAATCATATATTTCGCGTCTTGAGAAAAAAATTATTTTAGATTTACGAGAGTATTTAAATGAACCAATTGCGTAAATTGGTTGAAATTGGCGTAGGTAATTACGCATAGTCTCATCACATACGGACAAACTGAACGATAAAACAGTTCGGAGGAAAAGAGATGGTTCGTATGAAGGTAGAACTATGTGGTGTAGATACATCAAAGTTACCTATTTTAAAGCACGAAGAAATGAAAGCTTTATTTGAACGCATGCAAGCTGGTGAAGAAGAAGTACGTGAACAATTAGTTATGTGTAATTTACGTCTTGTTTTAAGCATTGTTGGTCGCTTTTCTTATCGTGGCGAACAAGCGGATGATTTATTCCAAGTTGGTTGTATCGGATTATTAAAAGCAATTGATCATTTTGATTTAAAACATAATGTACGATTTTCCACATATGCCGTACCGATGATTGTAGGGGAAATTCGTCGTCATTTACGTGACCATCATGCACTGCGGGTGTCACGTTCGTTGCGAGATATTGCTTATAAAGCAATGCAAGCAAAGGAACAGTTTGTACTTGAAAATTTATATGAGCCTACATTACAGCAAATTGCAGACATGCTTGAAATGAAACAAGAAGATGTGTTATATGCGCTTGATGCAATACAGGATCCGATGTCATTACAAGAACCAATTTACGCAGATGGCAGTGATCCAGTCTATATGCTTGACCAGTTGAAAGGTGACGTGTCAGAAGATCAATGGGTTGCTTATGTATCTGTTAAAGAGAGTATGCAGAAATTGGATGAACGTCAGCAATTAATTGTAGCAAAGCGGTTTTATTATGGTGAAACACAAACGGAAATTGCTAAAACGTTAGGTATTTCACAAGCACAAATATCACGTTTGGAAAAAAGCGCGATTACGCTAATGCAAAAGGACTATAAAATTGAGTAGAGCGCACATGTATGTGCGCTTTTCTTATAAAGGAGTGAAAGCACATGATGAAATTTTCAATGGTACAGCAAAAGGAGATGATTGAGGCGGGAAGTGGCAAGTTTATTGGGTATATTGTGGATGCAGAAGTAAATGAAAAAAGCGGACATATTGAGTATTTTTTTGTAGCACAACCAAGAAAGTTTTATCAAGTTGTTCAAGGAGAAGAAAATATAAAGAAAATAGCAGTTAGTGATATTCTCATAGTTGGCAAGGATGTTATTTTAGTAAAAACGGTTTTAGGATAGGTCGCGCTATTCATTGATAAATCGCTAGTTGCTTGATACAATAAGGGAAACTAATGTTGTAAAGTTGGGAGAAAATTGACGAAAATCGTTCATAATTTAGAGCAAATTCAAGAAAAAATAAATCAAGCACAAAAAAGAGCCAATGTGTCACAGCAAGTAAACATTGTTGCGGTAACGAAGGAAGTAGACGTAGCACGGACACAAGAAGCAATTGAAGCGGGCCTTGTACATCTAGGGGAAAATCGCCCAGAAGGATTACATACGAAGCTCGAACATATTAAAACGGGCGCTCAGTGGCATTATATCGGTTCACTTCAAACACGTAAAGTAAAGCAAGTGATTAATAATATTGATTATTTACATTCATTAGATCGAATTAGTTTAGCGGATGAAATAGAGAAACGTGCTGAAAAGAAGGTAAAATGCTTTGTTCAAGCGAATGTATCAGGTGAGGAATCCAAGCATGGATTAACAAAAGATGAAGTAGTTTCATTTGTTAATCAACTAGCCACCTATACAAAGATCGAAGTTGTCGGGTTAATGACGATGGCTCCGAATACTGAAGATGAAGTTGTAATCCGCAATGTATTTCGTGAACTAAAAAAGCTTCAACAGGAAGTTGCTGCCTTACAATTAGCGAACATACCTTGTACGGAACTTTCGATGGGGATGTCAAATGACTATGAAATTGCCGTAGAGGAAGGAGCGACGTTTGTAAGAATCGGAACAGCTCTTGTTGGATAATGAAAGAAGGGACAGTCGATGAGTATGAAAAACATCATAAAAAATTTCTTCTACCTAGAGGAAGATGAAGAACATGTAACACATGATGAAATAAGCGAAAAGCCTGTGAAACAACAGCAATCGGAAGTACCCGCTATCAATACACGTTTTAAAAAAGAACGTAAAGTTGTTCCGCAGCAATCACAACAAATGTCTGCGCCAACGCAAAATAATGTTGTAAGTCTGCATGCAGCAGCAGCAACGAAAGGATCAAAAGTTGTGTTAGTAGAGCCTCGCGTTTATGCAGAGGCGCAAGACATCGCTGAAAACTTAAAAAATAAGCGGGCGACAATTGTTAATTTACAACGCATTGATCGAGATCAAGGTATACGTATTATTGACTTTTTAAGCGGTACGGTTTATGCATTAGGTGGCGATATTCAACGTATCGGTAAAGATATTTTCTTGTGCACACCAGAAAATGTAGAAGTATCGGGAGAAATATCAGATTATATTATCGATGAAATTTAAACGCTAGAGAGGTAGTCGAATGATTTATTATATTATAATACAAGCATTTACGATTTATACGTTTATGCTCATTGCTTACATCTTGCTATCATGGATTCCAGCAGCACAAGATTCAGCTGTTGGTCGTTTTTTAGCAACGGTTTGTGAGCCGTATTTAGGTATTTTCAGGAAGTTTATTCCGCCGATTGGGATGATTGATATTTCACCAATTGTAGCATTTTTGGCGCTACGCTTTATTCAACAAGGATTAATGATTGTCCTTAGCTATATTATTTAAACAGTTCCCCGTACAGTGTACTTGCATTGTAAGGGGATTTTATTTAACAAGGAGTCATTTAGAAAATGGAGCATTTAATTCAGCATTTTAGGAAAGATGAGCAACCGTTTATTGAACAAGTGAGTGGCTGGCAACGGGAGGTAGAAGATCGTTATGCACCAAAGATTACTGATTTTCTCGATCCGAGACAGCGCTTTATTGTAGCGTCGATTGTTGGACAAGCTAACGATTTAACAGTGTATACAGAGGGCGTATTCGAACACGCAGAACGTAAGCGAGTAATTATTGCACCTTCCTATTACGTGCCTGAAAAAGATGATTATCAAATAACGATATTTTCGGTGAATTATCCATCAAAATTTGTACAGTTAAGACATCCCGATGTGCTAGGGGCACTGCTTTCACTTGGGATTGAGCGCGGTAAGTTTGGAGATATTCGCGTTGCAGAAAATACGGTACAATTTGCGATTGCAACAGAAGTAGCTGATTACGTACGTGCCAATTTATCCAGTATTGGCAAAGTAAAAGTGCATGTTGAGGAGCTTGGATTAAAGCCACTTTTATGTGTAGAAGAACAATGGGCTGAACGTTCTTATACTGTTTCTTCTATGCGTCTCGATGTTGTTCTTGCAACAGTGTTGAATATTTCGCGACAAAAATCTCAAAGCTTAATAGCTGCGGGGCGTGTAAAGGTAAACTGGACTCTGCGCGAACAAGCTGCTTTTGAATTACAGGAAGGTGATATTATCTCAGCGCGAGGTTTCGGACGATTAAAGGTAATTATGACTGAAGGGCGAACAAAAAAAGATAAAATCCGTTTGCAAGTAGGTCAATTAGAGCAAAAATGATGAATATGTGCTGAAAAAAGAGAAAAAATGATGCCAATTAAACAGCAACAAAGTATAATAACTATTAAATAGTAATGTGTAAAGGAGAGTAGCGACATGCCATTATCACCTCTTGATATACATAATAAAGAGTTTACGCGTGGTTTCCGTGGTTATGCAGAAGACGAGGTAAATGAGTTTCTAGATCAAATTATTAAAGATTATGAGATTATTTTACGCGAGAAAAAAGAGCTAGAAGACCGTATCAAAACAATGACAGAACAAATGCAACACTATAATAATTTAGAGGAAACATTGCAAAAGTCAATTGTTATTGCACAGGAAGCTGCAGAAGAAGTACGTCGCAACTCACAAAAAGAAGCAAAGTTGATTGTGAAAGAAGCGGAAAAAAATGCGGATCGTATTATTAATGAAGCTTTAGCGAAAGCACGAAAAGTGACAATCGAAATCGATGAGTTGAAAAAACAATCGAAAGTTTTCCGTAACCGTTTCAAGATGTTAGTAGAAGCGCAGTTAGATTTATTAAACACAGATGACTGGGAAAATCTACTTGAATATGATGTAGCATTAACAGAAATTCCAGAGCAAACACGTGAAAAGTATGAAACTGAGGATGAAAACTTAAGTTCAATTTAAGGAGAAAAGCTTGACGAGCACCCGACAGTTTTTTATACTGATACACAAAAGACGTTTATATGCATAATCGGCTAAGATGGAGACAGTATGTTTAAATTGTCGTAAAGCGATTCGAGGATGGTGTGAGCTCGAACGAAGCAATTTTTATAGAAAATCACTCCGGAGCTAGTTCACTGAAGGTAGTAAGTGAACTCGTAATACGCGACGTTACAGCGGCTAAGAGGTAAAATATGCGTCTTGTATATTTTACAAATTAGGGTGGTACCACGGAAACTATGCTTCTCGTCCCTTGTTTGGGATGAGGAGCTTTTTATTTTTGGAAAAGATATGTAAGTTTCTAAATGCATGAGACGAAAAATGAGGAGGATTTACAATGGTAGAGTATAAAGATACGTTATTAATGCCAAAAACGGATTTCCCAATGCGCGGCGGATTGCCAACGAAAGAACCACAAATCCAAGCACAGTGGGATGAAATGAATATTAACAAGCTAGTGATGGAGCGTACAAAAGACCGTCCACATTTCTTATTACATGATGGACCTCCGTACGCAAATGGTGATATTCACGCAGGTCACGCATTAAACAAAGTGTTAAAAGATATGATTAACCGTCATAAATCAATGACTGGCTACTATGTAAACTATATTCCAGGTTGGGATACACATGGTTTACCAATCGAGCAAGCATTAACGAACAAAGGTGTTAAGCGTAAAGAAATGTCAGTTGCGCAGTTCCGTGAGCTATGCGAAAAGTATGCTTATGAGCAAGTAGCGAACCAAAGTGCACAATTCCAACGTTTAGGTGTACGTGGTGACTGGGCTAACCCATACATTACATTAAAGCCGGAATTCGAAGCACGCCAAATTGAAGTATTCGGTAAAATGGCTGAAAAAGGCTATATTTATAAAGGCTTAAAGCCAGTATACTGGTCTCCATCTTCTGAATCAGCTTTAGCTGAAGCAGAAATCGAATATAAAGATGTAAAATCAGCATCAATTTATGTGTCATTCCCGATTAAAGATGCAAAAGGTGTCGTTCCAGCAGATGCAAAATTCATTATTTGGACAACAACACCGTGGACATTACCAGCAAACTTAGGTATTTCATTAAATCCTGAGTTCATCTATGTAGTCGTTGCAGTTGGTGACAAGAAATTTATCGTTGCAAAAGAATTACTTGAAACAGTAGCGACTGCTCTTGAGTGGGAAAGCTATGAAGTAGTGCAAGAAGTAAAAGGTGAAGCGATGGACCGCATCGTTGCACAGCATCCATTCTATGATCGTGAATCATTAGTAATGGTTGGTGAGCACGTAACGGCTGAAGCTGGTACAGGTTGCGTTCATACAGCACCTGGTCACGGTGAAGACGACTTTAACATTGGTAAAGAATACGGTTTACCAGTACTTTCTCCAGTAGATAACCGCGGTTGCTATACGGACGAAGCACCTGGCTTTGAAGGTATGTTCTACGATGATGCAAATAAAGTCGTAACAGAAAAATTAAAAGAAGTAGATGCGTTAGAAAAATTAAACTTCTTCACGCACTCGTATCCACATGACTGGCGTACGAAAAAGCCGGTTATTTACCGTGCAACACCACAATGGTTTGCATCAGTAGAAATGTTCCGTGATGAGCTGTTAGCAGCAGTAAAATCAACTGAATTTACACCTGCGTGGGGTGAAACACGTCTATACAATATGATTCGTGACCGTGGTGACTGGGTAATTTCTCGTCAACGTGCATGGGGTGTACCGATTCCGATTTTCTATGCTGAAAACGGTGAGCCAATTATTACACCGGAAACAATTGCACATGTTTCGGCATTATTCCGTGAGCATGGTTCAAACATTTGGTTCCAAAAAGAAGCAAAAGAGCTATTACCAGAAGGCTTCACACATCCAGGTAGCCCGAACGGTGAGTTTACAAAAGAAAACGATATTATGGACGTTTGGTTCGACTCAGGTTCATCTCACCAAGGTGTATTAGTAGAGCGCGGTATGAAGTATCCTGCTGATCTTTACTTAGAAGGTTCTGACCAACACCGTGGCTGGTTCAACTCTTCATTAATTACATCAGTTGCAATTAATGGCGTTGCGCCGTACAAAGGTTTATTAACGCATGGTTTCGTATTAGATGGTGAAGGACGCAAAATGTCTAAGTCTTTAGGTAACACAATCGATCCATTAAAAGTAATGAATCAATACGGTGCAGATATCCTACGTATGTGGGTAGCGTCTGTTGACTACACAGGTGACGTACGTATTTCAATGGATATGTTAAAGCAAGTATCTGAATCTTACCGTAAAGTTCGTAACACATTACGTTTCTTACACGGTAACGTATCGGATTTCAAAGAAACAGACCGCGTAGCGTATGCGGATTTACGTGAAATGGATCAATATATGTACATGCGCCTGCAAGACGTATTAAAAACAGTACGTGCTGCGTATGACCGTTATGATTTCTCAACAGTATACACAACAATTAATAACTTCGTAGCAGTTGAATTATCTTCATTCTACTTAGATATCGCGAAGGATGTTGTATACATTGAAGGTGTAGACAATAAAGACCGTCGTGCAATGCAAACAGTAATGTATGATACGTTAATGACATTATTAAAAGTATTAACACCAATTATTCCGCACACTACTGAAGAGTTATGGGGCTACATCGGTGCAGAGGAAGCATCTGTTCAATTAACAGACTTCCCTGAAGTAGATGAGCAAGCAAACTTTGCTGACTTACGTGCGAAGTGGAATAAAATTATCGCAATTCGTGATGAAGTATTAAAGGCACTTGAGGAAGCGCGTAATGCAAAAGTAATCGGTAAATCATTAGAAGCAAAACTTTCTGTCTATGCAGATAGCGATGTTGTTGCATTATTAAATGATTCAAATATTGACTTTGCGCAGCTTTCAATCGTTTCGCAATTTGTTGTTGCGGGTACGAAAGACCAAGCACCAGAAAATGCGTTAGTACTTGATAAAACAGCAATCGTTGTAGAAAAAGCAGATGGCGAGAAATGTGAGCGTTGCTGGACGATTTCTGAAACAGTTGGTTCAAATGAAAAACATTCAACATTATGTACGCGTTGTGCGGAAGTAGTAGAAACTTACTACGTATAATTTTTAATATTCGCTACTTAGCAGTAGAAAGTATTTATTTTCTACTGTTAAGTAGTTTTTTTATGTGGATTTATAGTGAAAAATCCTTTGTTTTATCATTATTATACTTTTTGTACTAAGAGTGATTTATTATAAAAATAAAATAAAATGAAAAGGAGTAACTATATTATGAGATTACTAACAGCATTACTCTCAATTTTCATACTATTTTCGTTTGTGCAAACGACAACACTTGCTGCTCCGTTTTCAGATACGAAAGGGACAATTCATGAAGTACATATTTCGGAACTGAATGACCGTGGCTTAATTGGTGGATATCCAGATGGAACGTATCGGCCGAATAATTCTTTAACACGTGAGCAGGCTGTTCGTTTGATTGGCCGTTATATTATTAAAGAAGGGTATAAGTATCCAGAAGATTTTGCGACAGATGCTCGCTTTGAGGATGTATCGTTAAAAGCAGACATAGAGTTATTGAAGCTTTCATCTATGCTTTATGAAGAAGGCGTGTTTGCCGGTGACAATGGTTATTTAAATCCAAAGTCGCAAATGCGGCGTCAACATATGGCATTAGTGTTTGTGCGTATTTTAAATGATTTTGCTAATATCGATTTAATAGATGAAGCGAAACAAGCAGGTCATAAAACAAAATTCACTGATATTCAAAATTTACATAGTTCTACAGTTCAAGCAATCACAGCACTTGAATATGCAGGTATTGCGAAGGGTAATCAATTTTATCCTGCAAAAGCAGTAACACGTGGGGAGTTCGCCACATTTTTATATCACTTAGTGACATTAATTGAAAAAGAAAATGATGCAAAAAATGAAGAAACGCAACAAGCAACGACTGGCATAAATTCAGATGTTGTTCAAGAAGATGCAACTGGGCAAGACCCAGGTACTACAGCACCAGCTACAGAAGTGATTGATTATAAAACAGTAAAGGCGATTCAATTAAAAAAAGGCACAGTCCTTTATGCATCGCGTAATTTGTTTAAAGCAACAGCTACATGGCACAATGAAAATACTATTATTGCTGCGAATTATTTAGCGGAAGACGATGTATTTATTATAAGCATTGGTGGGGAAAAATATTACGTGCAGTCAGCGCAAGTAATACCAGTAGAGCCGCAACAAACGAAATCATTTAATACAATTGGAGCAATTCGTACGACAGCAAAATACGAAGTGAAAAATGCTACGAATGGACAAGTTGTTTTAAGTGGTTCTCGCTCACATAAAATGAATGTTTTAGGTGTGGAAGGCAACTATTACAAAGTCCAATTAGGTCAAACTATAGGTTATATACATATGGAAGACGCGTTCGTCAATACGCGCAAAAATGTCAAACTTGTAACCAATCAAACGGTACAAAATAGTGCAAACGGCAAAGTAATAACAAAGTTGTTAGCAGGTACGACATTAAAAGTAAGCAAAGTTGAACAAGGCAAAGCATACTTAAATGGTGGTAGTGTGACATTTGTATTTGACGGAAAAGGTTTAGTGGAAACGGATAACTCACCGACGATTATTTATCCGGCAGTTAAACATGCATATCCTGTAACCGTTACGGCGAAAGTAAATGCAACAGTTTACGGTACAGATGGCAAAGCTTTAGGTGAAATTAGCGCAGGAAATCAAGTCCAAGTAAAAGGTTTATCAAAAGGTAAGGGTGTGATTGATTATTTAGGTGGTAGTGCATTAGTTTCATTAAATCAATTCAAACATTCGAATATAGTCACACCTACACGCAATATTAGTTATGCAGAAGCAGATTTTTATGTGCAAGTATTTCACTATTTATACCCGGACTTTACACAACTTGAGTTAATTGGTAAATCTGTTGAAGGACGTAATATTCATGCATTAAAAGTTGGAACAGGTAAGAAAATGATTTTAATGGATGCGTCAACACATGCACGTGAGCATATGGCAACTAATGTATTAATGGAAATGATTGACGAGTATACGGTTGCTTACGCGAATAATTCGAACTTTGGAAAGTACAATGTCCGTTCTGTATTAAGCAATGTATCGATTTGGTTCGTGCCGATGGTCAATCCGGACGGTGTCACTTTAGTACAGTACGGTCCGAATGCAATGAAAAATCCAGCTCAAGTGAAAAAAATTAATAACTACAGCTCAGACTTCGGTCGCTGGAAAGCCAATGCACGTGGTGTCGACTTAAACCGAAACTTTGACGCACGTTGGGCAGGTTTACCGAAGGGTAGTCCATCATGGCACATGTACCGCGGTCTAGCACCATTCTCTGAACCAGAATCTAAAGCATTAGGTCAATTTATGTCAAAGTACCCGTTTAAAACGAATTTAGCCATTCATTCATCGGGACAAATCATTTACTGGGGCTACAATGAACAAACAAAATTCCGTAATACAAACTTAGCACGACTATTATCGAATACAACGGGTCACAGCTTAGTGAAATCAAGTCAAACAGCGCCATCAGGGGCTTCAACTGTATACTTCACAAAAGTGACAGGTATGCCGGGAATGACCATTGAGATTGCGCCATATGCAGGGAATGCCCCTGTACCGCTATTACGCTGGAATGATGTATGGAAACGTATGCAATATGTAGGGTTAGTTGGCGCAACAGAGGCGAATTCTCGTTAATTGTATAAAATATAAACATGCTGTGTCTAATTTTATCCCGCATTAACGGACAGTAAGACTCCCACCTCAAGGCTTAAAGAAACCCTAGAAGCTTAGGTGGGAGATCAACTGTCCGTAAAAGCCCGATTGGTTCAACTAACAATCAGTAGGGGATGAGGAAAACCCCTACT
>JBJEFO010000071.1:0-6042 GCA_051874135.1 Lysinibacillus sp. | reverse complement strand
ACATCAGTTGTTCGCGCTACCGCCCATGCCGCTTGAGCCTGCAAAAAGAGTGCAGGCGCAAATGCAACTTTGTTTTCCTTGTGTAAATAATTGGTTCAACTTATCTATAAATTTGGAGAAAATCTTTTTAGAATATCGAGTAGGGTTCACTTTTGCCGTAGCGCGGCACAGCCACAGGAGCCGAAACAGGAGATCCAAACAGGCCACGCCTGTTTTAGCTCCTGTGGAGGCTGTGGCAAAGCGCGAAGGCTATAAACTTGACCTATATTTAACGGTGGAAATAATTGTATTTAAATTAACCTATTATAAAATCCTAAATTACTTCTTACCTTCATGACGTTTTTGTAGTACGTCTAGTACTTCATATATATCTACTTTTTGTTCTTGAAGTAGTACTAATAAGTGGTAAAGTAAATCTGCTGATTCCCACTTTACTTCTTCTTTGTCGCGGTTTTTTGCACCGATTACGACTTCTGTTGCTTCTTCCCCGACTTTTTTACAAATTTTATCGATTCCTTTATCAAATAAATATGTAGTGTACGCACCTTCTGGCATATCGATTTCACGCTGTTTAATCACTTCAACTAGTTGTGGTAAAATGCCTACTGAGCCTGGGCGTTCATTTTCAACGATCGACTGTGTGAAGCAAGAAGTTGTGCCGTTATGACAAGCTGGACCTGCTGGAACCACTTCTACAACTAATGCATCTTGATCGCAGTCTGTTTTAATTGCTACAACCTTTTGTGTATTTCCGCTCGTTGCTCCTTTATGCCAAAGCTCTTGTCGTGAGCGAGAGTAAAACCATGTTTCACCTGTTTCAATTGTTTTTTGTAGAGACTCTTCGTTCATATATGCGACTGTTAATACTTCTTTTGATTGTGCATCTTGCACAACAGTAGGGATTAACCCTTGCTCATTAAATTTTACGTTCATCGTACGTGTACTCCTTTGTCTCGCAGATAGTTTTTCACTTCTGCTACACTCGTTTCTTTATAGTGGAAAATAGATGCTGCAAGTGCCGCATCTGTATCTACATCTTGCAGTACTTCACGGAAGTGTTCCGCATTCCCCGCACCACCACTTGCGATAACAGGTACTGTAACAGCTTCACGTACCGCTTTTGTTAAACCTAAATCAAAACCAGATTTTTCACCGTCTTGGTTCATACTCGTCAGAAGAATTTCGCCCGCTCCTAAACGTACAGCTTCTTTCGCCCAATCAACCGCTTTCCAAGTCGTTTTGTTGCGACCACCGTGTGTATAGACCATCCATGTACCATCTTCTTCACTGTAACGCGCATCAATTGCACACACAATACATTGTGCACCAAAATAGTCAGAACCTTCTTTAATTAGCTCTGGACGCTCTAAAGCAGAAGTATTCACAGACACTTTATCTGCCCCTGCACGTAAAATACGTTTCATATCATCAAGTGTACGAATACCACCACCTACTGTAAACGGAATGGCCAGTGCACTCGCTGTTTGACGCACAACATCGACCATTGTTTCACGCCCTTCATGAGACGCTGAAATATCAAGAAATACGAGCTCATCTGCACCTTGCTCATCGTAAAACTTTGCAAGCTCTACGGGATCACCAGCATCGCGCAGCTCTACAAATTGAATTCCTTTTACAACGCGCCCTTCTTTTACATCAAGACACGGAATAATACGTTTTGTTAGCATACTTTTGCCCCCACTCCTTGCAGCCATTCACGCAATAAAAACACGCCGAGCTGACCTGATTTTTCCGGGTGGAACTGCATACCTGTAAAGTTATCGCGGGCTACAATTCCTGGTACTTGTACGCCTTCATAGTCAGCGAAAGCAACTAGTTCATTCGCTGCCATATTCGTTGCATAAAATGAATGTACGAAATATACGTGACGATCCTGTGGCAAGTCTTTTCCTGCAAGCCATTCCGGTGTTTGCGTTAGTTCAAGTTCATTCCATCCCATATGCGGAATGCGCGATACATTCGTAAAGCGTTTAATGCTCCCTTTAAAAATACCTAACCCGATTGTAGGAGCAACTTCTTCACTTTCCTCAAACATTAACTGCATACCTAAGCAAATGCCTAAAAGCGGTTGTTTCGTCTCTTTAATAAAGTCGATTAAACCCGTTTCTCCAAGACGTTTCATTGCATCTGGAAATGCACCAACGCCCGGTAATACTAATGCATCAGTCGCACGTAGCGTTTCAATATCACTCGTGACAACTACATCCGCATCTAATCGTTTTAACGCCTGCTCTACGCTGAACAGATTCCCCATACCATAATCGATTACACCAATTTTCACGTTAACAGTCCTTTCGTTGACGGTACACCTTTCACACGTGGATCAATTTGTACTGCGTCATCAAGTGCTCGTGCTAATGCTTTAAAAATCGCTTCAATAATATGATGCGTATTATGACCATAAGGAACAAGTACATGTAAATTAATACGTGCCTCTAACGCAAACTTCCATAAAAATTCATGTACAAGCTCGGTATCAAATGTGCCCACTTTTGCATTTAACGGTGGTGTAACGCGATACTCAAGATGTGGTCGGTTTGAGCAGTCCACTACAACTTGCGCTAATGCATCATCCATCGGTACGAATGCATTCCCGTAACGTTTAATGCCCTTTTTATCACCAAGTGCTTCACGGAATACTTGTCCTAGTACAATGCCGATATCCTCTGTCGTATGGTGATCATCAATCCACGTATCACCGTTTGCAATGATTTTCCCATCAAATAAACCGTGCTTAATAAATAAATCAAGCATATGGTCCATAAAGCCAACACCTGTTTTAATGTCAGCTTGACCACTACCATCTAAATTTAGTTCTACTTGAATTTTCGTTTCATTCGTATTGCGTTCAATACGTGCAAAGCGCTCTGCCATATTACTCTTCTCCTTTATCCCAACCGCGTGATTCAACTGCACGTGCGTGACCTTCTAATCCTTCTAGGCGTGCAAGACGCGCGATTTTCGGTGCGTTTTGTGCCCATGTTTTTTCACTATAATAAACAACGCTCGTACGTTTAATAAAATCGTCTACATTTAATCCACTTGCAAAACGTGCTGTACTGTTTGTAGGAAGTACGTGATTTGTTCCCGCAAAATAATCACCAACCGGCTCTGAGCTATAGCGTCCAATAAAAATTGCCCCCGCATGTGTAATGCGTTGTGACACTTCAACTGCCTTGTCCGTCACGACTTCTAAATGTTCAGGAGCTAATGAATTAACTGCATGAATCGCTTCATCTAGTGATTCTGCTACATAAATGTGACCGAAGTTTTCAATCGACTTTCTTGCAATGTCTTCACGCGGAAGTTTTTGCAACTGCTTTTCGACTTCTTCTGCCACTGCTTCAGCTAGTGCATCACTCGTTGTAATGAGGATGGCACAAGCTAATGCATCATGCTCTGCTTGCGATAATAAGTCCGCTGCAATTTCATCCGCATATGCTGTATCATCAGCTAGCACACAAATTTCTGAAGGGCCTGCAATCATATCAATCGCCACTTCCCCGAACACTTCACGCTTCGCTAAAGCAACAAAAATATTACCTGGGCCGGTAATTTTATCAACCGGTGCAATCGTTTCTGTACCGTAAGCTAATGCTGCAATAGCTTGTGCACCACCCACTTTATAAATTTCTGTCACACCTAAAATATGTGCTGCAACAAGCACTGCTGCTGGCAGCTTTCCATCACGACCTGCTGGCGATGTAATAACGATACGCTTTACGCCCGCTACTTGTGCTGGAATAACATTCATTAATACCGAAGATGGGTAAGCAGCTGAACCACCAGGTACGTATAATCCTACTGCATCAAGTGGTGTAATACGTTGCCCTAACCATGAACCGTTAGCTAAAGATAGCTTGTAACCATCGCGTTTTTGAGCGCTATGGTATAGATGGATATTCGCTGCTGCTTCAGAAAGATCCGCGTACAATTGCTCATCGAATCCTTTTACCGCTTCCTCGATCTCTTCCGCTGTTACACGTAAATTTTCCGGTGCAAAACCATCCCATTTTTCGCTATACATACGAATAGCTGCATCACCGCGCTCACGTACATCAGCAATTACTTGACGTACCGTTTTTAGCTGTTCTTCATTGCCACTTTCAAGCTGACGCTTTAACGAAATATCACTCGTTAACGTTGTAATATTCATACGTATCCCCTCTTCCTATTTCACACATTTTTTTAAGCGCGACACAAGGTCTTGAATACGCTCACTCTTCATACGATAACTTACTGGATTTGCAATTAGACGTGACGATACATCTGTAATATGCTCGTATTCTACTAATCCGTTCTCTTTTAACGTACGTCCTGTTGATACGATATCAACAATGCGATCTGCTAAACCAATCATCGGTGCTAATTCAATCGAACCGTTTAACTCGATAATTTCTACTTGTTCACCGATACCTTTATAATATTTCATCGCAATATTCGGATATTTTGTTGCAATACGTGGTGCAATTTCATCCATTTTTGTGTTCGGTAAACCAGCAGATGCAATATAGCACTCACTAATTTTTAAATCTAATAATTCATGAACGGTACGACGTTGCTCTAATAACACATCTTTTCCTGCAATCCCGATGTCCGCTACTCCATGCTCAACATATACAGGTACATCCATTGGCTTTGCTAAAATAAAGCGGATTTTCTCTTCCGGAATTTCAATCATTAGCTTACGCGACATTTCTACTTCTTCTGGTAAGTTAAATCCAGCTTGCAGAAGCATTTCATATGCTTCTTCAAAAATACGCCCTTTTGGCATTGCGATTGTTAATTCACTCATACTTCTTCCTCCTGCCCAGATAAGTACACAACTTCCTGGAACTGCTCTTTAAATGCTTCTACATTTTCTAGACCGACTGTTGATTGCATCGTCACACGGCGCTTTTGCCCTCGCAGTAGCGTAGCTTGTTTTAAAGCTTGCTCATATGCTTGTGGCTCAAATAATACAAGTGCTGTTACATTTTCAACTACTTGACGTGGCATCGCCTCAAGTAAACGATCAACACGTAAACCAAAACCTGTTGCACCAACATTCGAACCAAACTGTTCAAGCAATCCGTCATAACGACCACCGTTGCCTAATGGGAACCCACTACCTGCTGCAAATACTTCAAATAGCATACCTGTGTAGTAGTTCATATGGCTTGATAATGTAAAGTCGACGGCAATATATTGTTCAAATCCTGCTCCAGCAAGCAATTGCCAAAGCTTTTGCATATAACCTAGCGCATCATTTTTACGCATATATTTTTCGATATCTTCAATAGACTTTAGACTTAACGCTTCCTCGATAAAAGCGAGTAATGCATCTGATTTTGTTTTCGGCAAATCAAACGCTAACACTGCTTCTTCAAAGCCTACATAATTACGCTGAACGAGTAATTCATTTAGCTTTTCGGCTTGTTCTGCACTTTCCGTGTAGTCTTTTAAAATGCAACTTAGTACACCTGCGTGACCAATCGTGACTTTAAACGATTTGATGCCGTATGCTTGTACTAGCTCAATGGCAGTCATAATGACTTCCGCATCTGCATAGACGGAATTATCACCGATAAGTTCAATCCCCATTTGTTCAAACTCTGCTGGGCGACCACCTTCCTGCTGTTGTGCCCGGAATACATTTTCAAAATAGGCTAGACGTTGCGGAATTTTTTCCTTTAATAATTTCGCTGTAGCAACACGAGTAATTGGTGTTGTCATATCTGGGCGTAACACTAATGTATTACCTTGGCTATCTACAAGTTTAAATAATGTTGCATCTTGAATAGCTGATGCTTTTCCGACTGTATCGTAGTATTCAACTGTTGGTGTTTTAATAAATTCATAGCCACGAGCGCGAAGCAATGAACGACCTGTTTCGCGTACGCCTTCTAATTTTTCATAAATTTGCGGGAATGTATCGCGCATCCCTAGTGGTTTTTCGAACATTTTAATTGATGACATTTTGACACATCCTAAACTTTTACTTTAACGTACTAGAGTGATAAATTACTAATGTATGAAAGT
>JBJEFO010000070.1:0-6104 GCA_051874135.1 Lysinibacillus sp. | reverse complement strand
TGTATACTAAAGCTGTTGCGGTTAAAAATCTCGTAGTTAATTTTTAAACGGCGTTTAAAAGATAAAATTTATTTTATTTTTTAAACATCACAAATCACAATGTGATTTATTTATTTAGATTACCTTTAAAAGTATTTAAGTATACAACGATTTTTGCGTTTTAAAGGTACTAGATGGATTACTTTGAATAAAATAGAGTGTTTAAGGCAAGGAAAGTAATTTCCTGTGAATATTATTAGCATGGGATAATGGTGATATGTTTAATTTCGTTGGGGTGAATAAATATTTTAAATGGATAGCGAACTTTTTAATTGGTTTTTAATAGTTCGGATGGGAAATCACAATTTATTGTGGTTTTCAACAGATTAAATCAATTCCATTAGAAAAAACAACCTCAACAATTTACTTTTTTAGACATGGAATAGAAACAAATGGGGTGGTTTATATTTCATAGCGAGGGGTAAAATCCTGTGACCTGTGAAAGATAGACAAGAGCGAAAGCATTCCACAAAAATGTTTTCATGTGATCAAGAACGAAAGTTGGGGGATCGAAGACGATCAGATACCGTCGTAGTCTCAACTATAAACTATGCCGACCAGGGATTGGAAATGAAACAACACAAATATTTTGTGTTTAATCGAATTATTTAAAACGGTTATTGCCGTTTTAAAATAGACTTCTCCAGCACCTAGTAGAGAAATCGAGTGAGTGTATGGGCTTCGGGGGGAGTATGGTCGCAAGGCTGAAACTTAAAGGAATTGACGGGAGGGCACACCAGGAGTGGAGCCTGCGGCTTAATTTGACTCAACACGGGGAAACTTACCAGGGCCAGATAGCAGGAGGATTGACAGCAAGATTTTATTGAGAGCTCTTTCTTGATTTGTTAGGTGGTGGTGCATGGTCGTTCTTAGTTGGTGGTGTGAATTGTCTGGTTAATTCCGATAACGAACGAGACCTTAACTTATTAACTACATAAACGTAATGATATTCGTATTTTTGCGTTTTATTTCTTAAAAGGACTATTTATGTTTTTTTACAACTAATAGATGGAAGTTTGAGGCAATAACAGGTCTGTGATGCCCTTCGATGCTCTGGGCCGCACGCGCGCTACAATGATGAATTCAACGAGTAATATCACACTTTTTGTGTGTTTTCCTTTTTCGAAAGAATTAATTAGGAAATCTTTTGAATGTTCATCAAGCTGGGGATAGATCATTGGAATTGTTGGTCTTGAACGAGGAATTCCTAGTAAGCGCAAGTCATCAGCTTGCGTTGATTACGTCCCTGCCCTTTGTACACACCGCCCGTCGCTCCTACCGATTGGATGATCCGGTGAAAATGATGGATAAGCGCAGACACTCGTTTTGCGTTTAGAAAACATTTGAACCTTATTATCTAGAGGAAGGAGAAGTCGTAACAAGGTATCCGTAGGTGAACCTGCGGATGGATCATTAAAAAAAATCACATTTTTTATTTTTCAATTTATTTTAAAAAAAATTAAAATAAATGAAATAAAAAAAATAATTACACAAATTAAAAATAAAAAATAAAAAAAAATAAATTTATTTTAAATAGTGATTATAATTTCAACAATGGATATCTTGGCTCTCATAACGATGAAGAACGTAGCGAAATAAGATAAGTTGATGTGAATTGCAGAAATGAATATTATTTCAGGTTTTACCAACGAGACATCGAGACTTTGAATGCATTTTGCACTTATTAAAAAATAATCACTCTAACCGGTGCTTTTGTTTTAATAAGTATATTTAATTGAATATAAAAAAATAAAACACAAATAATAATTTTGTGAATTTTTGATTTATAAAATTAATTTTTATTATAAATTTAAAAAAATATAAACACGGAATGAATAATTTCGTTTAAAACGCCGTTAATATTTCAATTTAAATAAGAACAACCCACTGAATTGAAGCATCTTAATAAGTGGAGGGGAAAAAGAAAATAACGATGATTTCCTGAGTAATGGCGAATGAAAAGGAAGGTAACTAGAGCCCAAGCCGAGAATTTGCGCCTGGCGGGAATGCTGCGCAAAGATGTAGTGTAAACGAAAGGCCATGTGCGTAATACCACTTTTACTTTGCGGAATTCGAAAGGCACTTGCCTTTTTTTATTTGGAAAAATGAAGAATATAGGGTGATACTCCCGTACGCAAAGCAAATTTTGGTATAACAAGGCATCGTGGTCAAAAAAGAAATTCGTTTCTTTTTTCTAGTGAACGAGTCAAGTTGCTTGAGAGTGCAGCTTAAAGAAGATTTTTTTAGGTGGTATACTCCATCTGAGGCTAAATAGCGATGGTGAGAGACCGATAGCGAACAAGTACCGTGAGGGAAAGATGAAAAGAACTCTGAAAAGAGAGTTCAAAGAGCTTGAAGTTGTTGAAATGGAAGGAATTTAATTGGTAATCATAAAATTCGTTTTTGCGCGAACAAACGTGTTTTGTTTGTGTTAAACGATTTTAACCGGAAAAACAATTATAAATCCTTTAAAAATGAATTATTTTTGATTACAAAAACACGTTAATCTTGTATTAACGCTTTTTTAATAGATAATTTAATTGAAAAGGAATTTAAATTGAAATAAAATCACTATTCTATAATGTTAATCGCATTAAATAGTGACAATTTTTCTGAAACAATTAAATTCACCCGTCTTGAAACACGGACCAAGGAGTCTCATTTATATGCGAGAATAAGAGGTGAATAAACTCTGATTCGGAATGAAAGTGAAATAATTGATTATCATCGCAAAAATCCTTTTTTTGCGTGCAATAAAGACTTGATTAAATAAATAACACTATTTTAGTGTGTTTAAATATTTCAAAGTTAGAGTATATAGATGAGGACCCGAAAGATGGTGAACTATACTTGGGGAGGATAAAGCCAGGGGAAACTCTGGTGGAAGTTCGTCGCGATGCTAACGTGCAAATTGCTCGTCGGATCTGAGTATAGGGGCGAAAGACTCATCGAACCATCTAGTAGCTGGTTCCCTCCGAATTTTCCCTCAGGATTGCTGTGGCTTGGCGTTTTAATAGTTTTATCATGTAAAGCGAATGATTAGAAGACAAACGGCACATTATGTGTTGTTTTTTGGGGAAGGACATTCCTTGACTTATTCTCAAACTTTTAAGTGGTAACCAATAATACCCTTACCCAAGCGAAGGGTATTGTGTTTTAATATTGCAAGTCACAAGTGGGCCACATCTGGTAAGCAGAACTGGCGATGTGGGATGAACCAAACGTACGCGAGTTAAGGAGCCTAAGGGCGACACTCAGCCAGAGCCCAGGAAAGGGCGTCGATTCATACAGACAGCAAGACGGTGGCCACGGAAGTCGGAATCCGCTAAGGAGTGTGTAACAACTCACTTGCCGAATGAATCGGTCCCTAAAATGGATGGCGCTCAAGTGTCGCGAAACGACTATTTCCGATACTCGACTAACAATACACACCATTTGAAGTGTTGTTAAGTAGGAGGACGCGTGAAGGTTAGAATTTAATGTTGCGAAGCTGTATACGGGCGACCGCGTGTGGAACAGCCTTTAGTGCAGATCTTGGTGGTAGTAGCAAATACTCAAGTTTATTTTTTTGCTTGAGGACCGAAGTGGAGAAGGGTTTCATATCAATAGCAATTACATATGAATGAGCCGGTCCTAAATGGAATAGGGAAACCTTTTAAAAGATAATCACCCGATTATTGTGTTATAAAAGGGAATTAGGTTAATATTCCTAAGCCGATTATGGTTATACGCGGGTTATACCGTGTATTTAATGGCAACATGAAAGAACTTTGGGACTTTAATCGTAGCTCTGTGAAAAGTTATCTTTTCTTTCTAATTTATTAACGAACTGATTAATCAGTTTTTTAAAGACCCCCGAAATAAATCAATTAGAGAAGGCAAACAAAGGACACTTGTTCTTTTTTGGTTAGAAATAAAGAATGGTCATTTCCACATTTTTCTGCGTGAATGATTCTAATTGAGCGTTACGATTAAACCTTGAAAACCAAAGGGCGTATTGAGTTTTTCATAATCGACCGTACCAATAACCGCAACAGGTCTCCAAGGTTAGAAACCTCTGGTCTATTAGGGAAGGAACGTAGGTAAGGGAAGTCGGCAAAATAGCGCCGTAAGTTTGCAATAAGGCGTGGCTCTGAAGGATTTTCCGTGTTTTTATTTTCTTTCTTGTCTTTAATAAAAAAGAAAATATAAAATAATTTCACTTGGCAACAGGTGATTTTGTTTCGTATTTGATTTTTTATTGAATTTAAATAAAATAGCAATATTTTATATTGAATCGGATAAGAAAACCAATTTATTGGTTAACGAAAATATAACACATAAAAACACTTAACGTGTTTTTTTTGTAATCCACTTCAGAACTGAAACAAACCAAGGGAATTCGACTGTTTAATAAAAACAAAGCATTGTGATGGTCCTAACGCAGAGGATGGTGACACAATGTGATTTCTGCCCAGTGCTCTGAATGTCAAGGTGGAGAGATTCCAAGCAAGCACGGGTTAACGGCGGGAGTAACTATGACTCTCTTAAGGTAGCCAAATGCCTCGTCATCTAATTAGTGACGCGCATGAATGGATTAACGAGATTCCCACTGTCCCTATCTACTATCTAGCGAACCCACAGCCAAGGGAACGGGCTTGGAAAAATCAGCGGGGAAAGAAGACCCTGTTGAGCTTGACTCTAGTCTGACTTTGTGAAATGACTCTTGAAGTGTAGAATAAGTGGGAATCACAGGTTTTTCCCTGTGATGTACTTGAAATACCACTATTCAAGAAGTTGTTTTACTAAGTTAATTAAGTAATGATTTTAAATAATTACGTATGTAATTGACATTTAATTATTTTTAGAATTAAAAAAAAATAACACGGGTAGACGCATTGCCTGTCCCTCTGTTTTTTTTAAATTATATTAATAATTAAAGTCAGGTGGGGAGTTTGGCTGGGGCGGCACATCTGTTACAAGATAACGCAGGTGTCCTAAGAGCAGCTCAACGAGAACAGAAATCTCGTGTGGAGCATAAGGGCAAAAGCTTGCTTTGATTTCGAGAAGATTTTCAGTACGAATACAAACCATGAAAGTGTGGCCTAGCGATCCCTAATGATGTTTTATAACATACCGGGATTCCCGGTTGAGATAAAATATACCTCGGAGTTTTTTTTGTTATGAGGCTTGGGGTGTCAGAAAAGTTACCACAGGGATAACTGGCTTGTGGCTGTCAAGCGTTCATAGCGACACAGCTTTTTGATCCTTCGATGTCGGCTCTTCCTATCATTGTGAAGCAGAATTCTCAAAGTGTCGGATTGTTCACCCGTCAAAAGGGAACGTGAGCTGGGTTTAGACCGTCGTGAGACAGGTTAGTTTTACCCTACTGATAAAAAAAACACCTTGTGTGTTTAAGACATTTAATAAGAGTAAATCAACTCAGTACGAGAGGAACCGTTGGCTCACATAATTGGCATGGCCACTTGGCCGACCGGTCAATGGTGGGACGCTACCATGTGTTGGATAATAACTGAAAGCCTCTTAAGTTAGAATCCTTGCTTGAAATTTTTAAATGTCCATAAAAATTCACTCGTTGGATTTTTTTATTTGGGAAATGAAAAATAATATAATTATAAATATTAAAATTATAATATTTTAAAAAAATCGAAATAGAAAAAGATTAATTCTTTTTTTATTGTTTTCTTTGAATGGATATTTTATTTATTTTCCAAATTTTTTTATCAGGAGGGCTTGCAGATCACGGGTACAAAAAAATTAATTTTTTTTTGGAACAGGGGATTGTACGTGTTAGAGCTAACAACAAATTAAATAGCAAATTGTGGTTCGCCATGTTTTGATTTTTAATTATTTGCGATACATTGAGATTATCCCGGAATATACGCGTTCCACCCTTTAATTATATATATATTCCCATATCATGATTTTTTTTCCAATTTTTTTTTCTTTTTTTTGTTTATGCGAGAAAAAAATGAAGGTGGTATATTTTTATTTAAACCAGAAAATTACCCATCAAATTTATTTTAGAGAAGCCTTGCTCTTTTTAACAAAAAAAGAAAAAGAAA
>JBJEFO010000069.1:2294-6140 GCA_051874135.1 Lysinibacillus sp. | reverse complement strand
CCGTTGTTTGACCTTCGTTTAAGTGCGGAAGCGCGGGGGCAAGGGATTGGTACGAAAACACTTCTTTGGTTAAAAGAATATTTGTTTAATAAACCTCATGAAAAAATCCGCATTGAAGCCTATACAAGGAGCGATAATCTTGCGATGAGAAAATGCTTCACAAAAGCGGGTTTTGTAAAGGAAGGCTACTTGCGACAAGCATGGGAAAATACAGATGGCACGGTTTCAGATTCTGTTCTGTACAGTGCCATTCGCACGGATTGGGAAAATAACTGCATCACACCGATAAAATTAGATGCAGTGCCCTATTAAATAGTTTTATTTTTACATAAAGCGTAACGGGGGGTTTTTTTATAAATAGTAGCGATGCAGTGAAGGACAAACTTAGGAATTCGTTTTGGGAAATACGATTTTACATAGCCTTTAAAATAAGCTTTTTGTATATCATCCCATTGCCGATCTTTCTTCGTTTGGCGAAAGCGTGCTACGTCAATTAATTTTACTTCTTGTTTAGATGTGATAATAATATTTTTCAAATGAACATCTGAAGGGTTTAATCCTGCTTTTCTTGCTATATTTAATGCTTCATTAATGGCATACATTTTATCCTCAGACACAAAGAAACCATTTTCTAAGCACTCGAATAATGTCTGCCCTTCCAAGTAATCGATTGCAATATAGTTCGCACCTACATCATGTAAAGTAGGATAAAAGCTACTAGAAGATAGTTCTTTATAAATGGAAGCTTCCTCTGCTGCAAGATATGCTTTATGAGGGAAGTACACCTTTAACGCAACTTGTTCGTGCTGTACTTTAAATACATAGGCACTTCTTCCTGTACCAATCAATTGTAGCGCTTTATCATAACTTTTTAACTTCGGTATTCGTCCTTTTTCTGCCATGATTACACTAGCAGCTAATTTTTCATACCTCATATAGAATACCTCATTTCTAACAAAACCATTTTCGTTAAATGTATCATACATTTGTTGTTCTTTTACATTTACGTAGTGTTTTTACAAAATATACGACAAATTTTAAGGTGAATGTGACATTGCAATATACTTCAACAGGAATGGAATCGTTTTAGTTGTATTTGTCTAAATTTAATTACTAATTACTTCCGTATTTTGGACGTTCGGATTAAATAATCGTAACCATTTTCACTGCTTATTAGCTATAGTACTCATGTTTTGTATGTGATAGGGTTATAGTGGTGTTTCTAATTTCTGATTTTTCAATCTTTAAAGGGGGATATGATGAAAAAGTGGTTCGCTATTTGTTGTCTTTTATTTTTGATTGGGTGGCACTCAGATGCTGAGGCAGCAGTTCGATGGGACGGAGCAGAAATTGTCAAGGGGCAGACAGGGAAGATTACATTTTCTAAAGATGTGAAAGTATATAAGAAAAATGCCAATGGTCAATTTGATTCGCTCGTTGTAAAGAAGGGGCAATATTTCCGTGTGTATAATATAGAAAAGTACAACAACCAAACATATTACTGGATGAGCTCCGGCTACCGAGTACAGGCAACAAATTTAACGCAATTTAAAGCAATACCGCTAGAGACTCGCATGCAGTTTTATGATAATCCGGCATATTTCTGGAATAACCAAAATATGGTGATGCAAACTTTCCTTAGTTCCGGTGAGAAATATGTATACAGCTATTACAGCTATTTAAATGATACAGGCTTTACATTTAACGATGAAGGGCAATTTGAGCAAATAATTAAAGATGGAAATAAAGATATTAAGACAACACTTGATCCGACAGATGTTTATATTACAGAACAGATACCGGTTGCAGAAGAAATAATTGAAGTAAAACAAAATACACCGGTGTATTGGCAACCGTACAAATTAGGTACGACAAGACCCGTTAATTTTAATTTAGGCTATAACTATACGAAGCAATTCCCGCAACATACATTGCTACAGTCTGCTGGAGTCAAAATAGGCGATTATTATGCAGTATATTTATATAAATATAGTGGTATAGAGAAATATTTGCAGACGCTTTTCGTTAAAGCATCGGACGTAGAAATGAAATCAAGCCCAACAGCTAAAGGCACATGGTATGTACAGGATGTGGCTACAGGAGAATTAACGAATAGTGGCATTAAATCGATTTTTGCTAAAGGAACAGCTGTCACATACTACGGCATAAGTGAAGACAATGCAGTTATCGGTTATGAAGGCGAGGAATGGTTTATTCCGTACGATCAAGTCGCTCCTAATTAACGAAAGAGTTATAGATTGCTAAAATGCATAAAGTAAATAACAGAAAAAGACGTTGTAAATACGTGTCTGGCATTTAAAAAGTGCCAGGCATTTTTTTTAGAAAAAATGAAACGGATTTCAACTAATAGTCGTCTTAGCGGCAGGAAAGGAAGTGAAGGGGATGGAACAGGTTGAAACGGTAGCTACTAGTCAGTCTAAGGAGCAATGGTTGAATGCATTAATGGACGAATTTGCCTTGCCACTTACAAAGCTAGCTTATACATATACTAGTGATTGGGGGAAAGCACAGGAAATCGTACAGGATGTGTTTGTCACTTGCTATAGCCAGTATGCAAAACGTACCTCTATACAGTCGTACAAAGCGTGGATATACCGCATTACGATTAATAGGGCAAAAGATTTTAAGAAAACGGCTTGGTATAAACGAATTTTTTTAGTGGATCGCTGGCTAGAGGAAAAGCCGGCTACAGTACAAATCGAGAAGCACGTTATCGAACGGGACAGAGATTTGCTACTGAGTGAAGCGATTCTTGCATTACCTGAGAAGTACCGTAACGTCATTATACTGTATTACTATGAACAATTTTCGGTAAAGGACATCGCTATTATTTTGAATATTAGTAAAAATACAGTGAAAACACAGCTGAAAAGGGGACGGGACAAATTAAAAATAATATTGGAGGAGGTATTGTAAATGGAGGAGCAATTAAAAAATATACGCGAAAAAATGGATGCTGCGGTGTTTCAAGCTGCATCATTTAATAAGCAAGCTGTTCATCAAAAGCTAAAGCGTAGAAGAAGATGGTTACCATCAGTTGTTGCAGCGTTGTTTTTTGTCATTGTTGCTGGATATGTTGCGTTAGAGCTAACAAACGAACAATCTGCTGGCTATAAATCTTTTGCCAGTGATTTGGATGGGGTGTACTTGCAAAATTTTGATTACGGCTCCTTTATGTTTTCTGATGGGAAGTTGACCGTTCGTAGTCCACAATGGATATCCGGTAAGTCTGTTGAGGAAGATAAGGTTCTACATGATGCACAATATGAAAATGTAGTTGTGAAGGCTCAGGATGATTTTTACTATATATATGACGGAGAGACACTTATTTTTACGTTCCAGAAAATTGCACCGCGTATGCTCGTCGATCAAAATGGCATTCAATATACAACTCCTATATTTTTAGGAGATAAATATACGTTGACTGTTTCGAATGCATCGTCTGTAGAAGTTCGGGGGGCAGAAATATATATGAAAACATCGGAATTAGAGGAAACGATATTTTCAGATGATTTACAGTTCAGCATTCCACGTCAAGCCCATTATAACAAAGTAACTCTCACACTAACGGTGCATACTACTTCCGGTGAAAGCTACACGTTGCCAGAGCCAATCATATTGGAAGGTGCTTATGAAGATACGTATACGTTTACACTGACAGGCGACTCACTAGAAGAACTGCAAATGAAGGAATAAAAGTGTTTTAAATGCTGTAAATTTTGTATAATATAGCTATATTTAGATGAAAGGGATGATGAAGATGAAACAACAATTTGAGGTGCTTGGAAAGTAATCGCCTGTCTACTTTTCAACTTCACTAATTCT
>JBJEFO010000069.1:0-2194 GCA_051874135.1 Lysinibacillus sp. | reverse complement strand
TTTTAGTGGAGGGTATATGTTAAATAAACAGGGCTTTAATTTATGGGCTGAGGATTATGATCAATCTGTTCAGCTAAGTGAAGAAAAAAATGAATATCCATTTGCAGGCTATAAATCGATTTTGAATGTCATTTATAATGAGATTATGCAACATCCTCATACAGCAATTTTAGAGATTGGAATTGGTACAGGCGTATTAGCGAAGAAATTATATGAGAATAATCATGTTATTACAGGTGTAGATTTTTCTCCTAAAATGCTCGAAATTTCTCAAAATAAAATGCCAAATGCAAAATTACTAGAGTGGGACATTCAGCAAGGTGTTCCATATGTCTTAAAGGAAAATGAGTTTGACTTTATCGTTAGCACATACACGTTGCATCATTTAACGGATGAACAAAAAGTATCATTCCTTAATGAATTAACACCTTTATTAAAGCAGAACGGTAAAATTTTAATCGGTGATATTTCCTTTGAAACATCTCAGCATTTACAGCAATGCAAGCAAAAAAATGAAGCGCATTGGGATAATGATGAATTTTATTTTGTTTATGACGAGATAATGCCGGCTCTCTTAGCTACTTTTAACATTCAGTATGAGCAAGTGTCTGAGTGTGGCGGCATTTATATGTTAGAAGCTAAATAGAAACGACGAGTAAAGCCTCTGAAACGTTTGGAAACAAACGATTTAGAGGCTTTTTAATATAAGCTATGTAAACTTACACTTTTTATACAATAATTCGAAAACGATTGACTTAGAATGATACTTACAATAACATTAATATATGAGCATGTGTTCATATATTGATATTGGAGGGGATTAAATGTCAAGTCATCATCATTCTCATGGGGCAAATAAAAAAGTATTGTTAATATCATTCATTATTATTTTTAGTTTTATGATTGTAGAAGCTGTTGGGGGATATGTGACGAATAGCTTAGCGCTTCTTTCTGATGCAGGCCATATGTTGAGCGATGCGGTTTCTTTAGGGATTGCACTGATTGCATTTATCGTAGCTGAAAAAGCTGTGACGTTAAGTAAAACGTTTGGTTATAAACGCATTGAAATTTTAGCAGCTTTGTTTAATGGTCTTACGTTAATTGCGATTGCTTTATTTATTTTTGTCGAGGCAATCGAGCGATTTATGAATCCGCCTGAAGTGGCTACGGTGGGCATGTTAATTATTAGTGTAATAGGATTGCTCGTTAATATTGTAGTCGCTTGGATTATGTTCAAAGGTGGAGATACAGAAGAAAATTTAAATATGCGCGGCGCTTTTTTACATGTCATTAGCGATATGTTAGGTTCAGTTGGTGCGATTGTTGCGGCACTATTAATGATGGCATTTGGATTTGGTTGGGCAGATCCACTTGCTAGTGTTATTGTTGCTGCATTAGTTCTTAGAGGTGGTATTTCTGTTACTAGGAATTCTCTTCATATATTAATGGAAGGAACACCAGCAGGCATCGATACAGAACAGGTGTTATCGGTATTAAAGAAACATGAAGAAGTGAAAAATCTTCATGATTTACACATTTGGTCTGTTACAAGTGGACTGAATGCACTGTCTTGCCATGTAGTAGTAGATGAAAAACTAAGTGTAACCGAAACAAGTAAACTACTTGCTAAAATAGAGCATGATTTATTGCATTGTAATATTCATCATACGACACTTCAAATTGAAGGAGAAGGTTATTTACACGATGATTCGCTGTATTGCGCGGTAAAACCAAAAGCTAGTGGACACCATCATCACCATCATTAAATTTTTAGTTATAATAGCTTGAAGAGGAGGGTGTTTCGTAAATGATAGAGAAAATGAAGAACAGCGGGCACGACTTAGACGAAGAAACATTATTTGTCGTATCTCAAACGTTTAAAGCGTTAAGCGACCCGACACGTATTCGCATTTTAAATATTCTTTGCTGTGAAGAGCATGCTGTAAATGATATTGCTGACAAGTTGAATTTAAGCCAATCCTCGGTTTCACACCAATTACGTTTTTTAAAAAATTTACGATTAGTGAAATCCCGTAGAGAAGGAACAACGATTTATTATTCGAGCGACGATGAGCATGTGATGAATTTATTACATCAAGCAATTGATCATGCGAAACATTGATTAATAAATGTATTAGGTTTGTATAAATGAATATGTATGTAAAAGAAGTTCGGTGGTAGCCGAACTTTTTTT
>JBJEFO010000068.1:0-6155 GCA_051874135.1 Lysinibacillus sp. | reverse complement strand
AGTAGGGGTTTTCCTCATCCCCTACTGATTGTTAGTTGAACCAATCGGGCTTTTATGGGCAGTTGATCCCCCACCTATTCTTCGCAGGTTTCCCAGAGTCTTGAGGTGGGGGTCTTACTGCCCGTTAATGCGGGATAAAGGAATGCTCCAGAGTAGTTTTCTCTGGAGCATTTTTATTATCTAATGCCCTTCACAATGATATTAATATATTCCGGCTCAACGCTAAAATGTTGCACAAATGCTTGAGCTATTTGTTGTTGAATGCCGCGCACTGCTTGTCTTACATCATATGTAACGGGTGCCTTTAAATAAATTGCAATTGTCATCGTTGGAAGCGAATCAACCGCAAGTGAAACAACATCATAGCGTGCAATGCGCTCGCTGTTATTTAGTTCATGTGTGAGCACCTGCATATAGACGGTTTTAGAAATTTCAATTGTTTCTTGATGAAAATCCGGTCGAACAATTGTCGTCTCCCCTATTTTTTTCTTATTAAAAAAGATTTCTTTTCCTTTTTGAATAAAACGCTTAAAAAAGTTCTGTTCCACTTGCACATGTGGAATCGGCATAACATGTTTGCCTTGTGTTTCACGAATAAACTTTGCTAACTGAATTTCCTTTGGTGTACGAATGTCTGTTACATAATGAAAATGTTGAATCGGTTCGACTTGTAAACGTGCAGCAATTTGCTTTGTCATTTTATCGCTCGTTCCTATAATGAGCAGTGATTTAATATTTGACTCTTGCAATGCCTTTATAACCGCATTGCGATGTTCTTCATCTTGGAAAATCGCGCGACGTACAGCAGTCAATGTATTTTTCTCAAATTTCGCACTTGTCCCCGCTCTTTTTTGACCATTTACAATGAGTAGCCCGTCATCAATAATTCCATCAATTTCATGTTTATGGGCAAACTCTAATGCTGATGTACTTTTCCCTGTTCCACTTGGGCCACTTAATGAATATACTTCCATTAAAATCACCATCCCTTACAGTAAGTGTAAACGATAACTAAATGATTGACGAATTGTTTTATGCAAAGATTTCTGCGTCACTGTCTATATTTGCTTTATAGCATGAAAAGATACTTTTTTCTTACTAAAAACACGATTCTTCACACTGTTATGGTAAAATGATTGTTATATTTTATTTATTAGGAGTGTTTTCTTTGAACGTTCAACCATCGAAAAAAATGTCGCTATTTGTGCCGGCTATTTTCGGCGAATTAAAGCAATTTGCATTACAGCAACAAGAAAATGGCATGGAGCTCATAGATTTAAGCCTCGGTAGCCCAGATATTCCACCCGCCGATTTTTTACGTGAAACGATGTCTGAACTAACAAAGCTTGAAACGTCTTACGGTTATACATTAACGGGAATTCAAACATTTAATGAGGCCGTATGCCGTTACTATAAACGTGTTAACAGCGTAACGTTAGATCCAGCTACTGAAGTAGTGCAAACAATCGGTTCTCAAGAAGGTTTAGTTCACTTGCCAGTAGCATTTTGTGACCCAGGTGATATCGTTTTAACAACAAACCCTGCTTATGTAGCATATGATGCAGGTATTCATTTAGCAGGTGCAACGCCTTACTATATGCCGTTAACAAAAGAAAACGGCTACTTGCCTGATTTATCAGCCGTACCCGAAGAAATTGCTCAAAAAGCAAAATTATTAATTTTAAACTTACCAGGTAATCCGGTTCCAGCAATGCCGTCTATTGCGTACTTTGAAAAAGTCGTTGCATTTGCAAAGAAATACAATATTGTTGTATTACACGATGCAGCTTATTCAGAATTTTACTTTAAAGGTGATTCACCAATCAGTTTCTTAGCAACACCAGGTGCGAAGGAAGTAGGCTTAGAAATTAACTCATTATCAAAAAGCTTTAGTTTAGCAGGAACACGTATTGCCTATATCGTAGGTAATGCGGAAATGATCGGTATTTTAAAACAGTTAAAATCAAACTTAGATTTCGGAATTTTTGAACCGATTCAAATCGTTGCAGCTAAAGCATTAGATAACGCAGAAACGATTACTGCAAACTTACGCCAAACATTTGCAGCTCGTCATAAAGTATTAATGGACGGTCTAGTGTCGATTGGATGGGAAGTCGCGCCAAGCGATGGTGGCATGTTCGTATGGGCTAAATATCCATATGAACTCGATAGCATATCATTTGCATTTGAAGCAATTGCGCAAACAGGTGTTGTCATGGTCCCAGGTACAGTGTTCGGTACTGCTGGTGAAGGATACGTACGACTAGCACTTGTACAAAATGTAGAAAAATTAACGCAAGCGGTTGAAAAGCTGTCAAAATTAAACATACAAAAAGAAGCTACTATATAAGTAGCTTCTTAACTAAAGCGTTGTCTTAAGGACTACGCTTTTTTAAAATTTTCTAAACATCCTCGTATTCATCTGCTGCATCTGTTTGGAATTTGTTATAGCGCACTTTAAATAGTCGATAAAAATGCTGTATTAAAACTTTAATTAAAGCATAAATCGGAATCCCTAAAATGACCCCTACTACACCAAATAACGAACCGAATGTCAGTAAAACGAAAATAATCGTAATTGGATGGATACTTAATGATTTCCCCATAATTTGCGGTGAAATAAACTTCCCTTCAACTAACTGTACAATTGTCCAAACAATCCCGACTTTCACAACCATCCATGGACTCGTTACGATTGCAATAATAAGTGCAGGTGTAATCGCAATGACTGGACCTAAATATGGTACGACACTTGTTAACATCGCCAAAGCACCAAGCAATAAAGCGTAATCAAGATCGATAATTAAAAAGCCTATTGTTACCATAATACCGATACAAATCGATACTAAAATTTGTCCTTGTATGTATGAGCTAATTTGATGATCCATATCGCCCATTACTTCGCTAACAAATTTACGCATACGTGGTGGGAATAAACGAAGAATGAATTTTGGCATCTTCTCGCCTTCCCATAAAAGATAAAACAAAATGAATGGTACGATAACTAGCGATAAAACGATACCTGTAAGCGTTGTGACAAAACCAGTAACACCTGATGCAACGCCACTTGCCAAGTTTGCTGCTGTATCTTTTACAGTCGTCGTTAAATCATCCGTAATATCTGTTAATACTTTATTGTAGTCAATATTGGCGTTTTCTAAAAACTCATTAATTCGTGAATTATTTATAAACGTTATAACACTGTCAATTAGCTTCATAAAGTAAATAGGAAACTCTTGCAGTAAGTTCGTAAATTGCGTTTTTAAGAATGGGTATACTAAAACAATAAGTAAAGTGATTAAACCAATTAGCCCTAAAAAAATAAGTACAATCGCCCATATTCGTGGAACTTTCCAGCGAAGTAAAATACGTAAAAACGGGCGTAATAAGTAATATAAAATGACCCCAAGTACGCCTGGTAAAATAACTACTTCAAGTAATACGAGCACTGGTTCGAAAATAAAGGCTATTTTATCGAATATGAAAATAACACAGCCTAGTAGTAATATAATAATTAATAAGAATAATAAATTTTTACCGCCTAAAAACCGAATAAAGCGAGTCGAAAAGAACTGTGAATTTTCTCGTGGTAACTGTTCGTTCTGTCTCTCTTGTTCCAAAAAACCACCCCAACAAATCATCAATTTAATGTTATTTTTATTGTATCATGTCCGTTCAAATGTTGTGTAATATTTCACTAACTCTCTTGTAAAAAATCTTGTAATAGTTGTTGATTAGCTTCTTTATCGATTGCTAGCACAGCGCCAACACCAGGAATATTTTTATCTGTGTACGTTCCCGTAGCAGGAATCGTTAGTTTGGAAATTTCGACACCACCACCCATCGCAATCGTTAGCACTGTTTTTAATTGCTCAGCAGAAGAGATATCGGTAGTCACATAACCTTGTATTGCCCCAACTAATTTTGGTAAGTTTTTCGCATTACCGATTGATAATACTTCATCTTTTAACGCCTCGATTACTTTTTGCTGACGCTCAACACGACCGAAATCCCCTTCCTGATCCATACGGAAACGTGCATAACCGAGCAATTCCTTACCGTTAAGTTGATGAACTCCTTGTGTTAATGAAACATCGATATTAGCAGACATATTTTTTTCTACGTCGATTTCAATTCCGTCTGGCGCTAAAATATCAATTAATGATTCAAAGCTTTTAAAATCAATAACCGCATAATGATGGATCGGTACATTAAACATCGACGTAATCGTATCTTTCGTTAGCTGTACTCCACCAAGGAAATATGCGGTATTGAGCTTATACATTGAATAGCCAGGAATTTCTGCATAAATATCACGCATAAACGACACAAGCTTTAGCTCATCCGTCTTTTTTTGCCAAGACACGAGCATCATCGTATCTGTACGAGACTTCTCCTCACCTCGGCTATCGACACCTAGCAATAAGTAATTGACCGTTTCATCCTCTTTTTCATCTGGTACAAATAATTCCGGATCAGCAGGTTTTGAATCACTTGCAAGCTCTAATCCAGCACGATATTGCATAAAGCCGTAAGCACCAATCACGAGGAAAGCTAGAATTAAGATTGTTAATACAACACGGCGTTTTCGCAATCTTTTTCCTTTATAACGGCGTTCTTTTTGTTGTCCCATAGTAAACTTCCTCTCAATTCATGACTATATGACGTTGCTAAAAAGAAATTTGTTCCATCTAGTATTGCTTTATTATACTATGCATTACAATATTTTGCAGATTCCTGCACTTAAGCGAATGTTTTGTTTGAAATTATGGAACATGCTACAATAAACATATTTTTCAGGAGGTGTCTTAAATGGAAAAGGCAACATTTGCAGGTGGCTGTTTTTGGTGTATGGTCAAGCCGTTTGATCAATGGGAAGGTATACATAAAGTAACAAGTGGTTATATGGGTGGTCATGTAGAAAACCCAACATATGAGGATGTAAAAAAAGGCACTTCTGGTCATTTAGAAGTTGTACAAATTGAGTTTGATCCTGCAATATTTAGCTATGAAAAGCTACTAGAAATTTTCTGGATGCAAATTGATCCAACCGATGATGGTGGGCAATTCCACGACCGCGGCGAGTCATATAAAACAGCGATTTTTGTACATAGTGAGGAACAACAACAGTTAGCAGAAAAATCGAAGAAAGATTTAGCTGCAAGTGGTCGCTTCAAAAAGCCAATTGTTACAGAAATCCGCGATGCCAAAACTTTTTATGTAGCGGAAGACTATCATCAAGACTATTATAAAAAGGAATCGGAGCATTATAAAGAAGACCGCGCGAAATCTGGACGTGATGCATTTATTAAGGAACATTGGTAATCGACATGCTGCCCCTATTTGTGGGCGGTTTTCTTTTTTGAGGATTAGTTTACATAATATAATTATGTTGTTTTTTCGGTTTGTTTGTCGGGAGTTTTAAAAAATCTGGCGGAAACTTTCAAAAAAGTGGCGGAACGACTGCGCTCGTTTCAACAACATCTATAAGAAAAGACTGCCCAAAGTTAGGACAGCCTTTAAGTTTCATTTATGCACAGCTTCGTGCGTTTGTTCCCATTTAATAATCGCTTCCATAAATATGTCTCCGTATTTAGTCAGCTTATTTTCCCCGACGCCATTAATCGTTAAAAAGGCACTTGCTGTTTTTGGACGTTTTTCACATAGTTCTTTTAACGTCTTGTCAGAAAACACAACATAAGGTGGGACAGCTTCTTTTGTTGCGATGTCTTTTCGAATTTCTCTTAAATGTTCAAATAGCGGATCTTGATCTGAAATAGCTTTCACAACTGGTGCACTTCGACGCAGTACTTGTCGTTGTCCTGTTAATACTTCTTTTCCGCGCTCCGTCATAAAAATCGTTGGGAATTGACCATTGCTTACCGCTAGTAATTTTTCAGCAATACAAAACTCGATAAATTGTGCAATTTCCTTCGCATTCATTTCTTTCAAAATGCCGTAAGTAGGAAGTTTATTAAAACCGAGCTCCAACACTTTTTTATTACTCGAACCAGCTAATACTTGGCTCACTAATACTTTGCCAAATTTTTGACCCATACGTACAACACATGATAGTACCTTTTGTGCTTCAACCGTCATATTTACTTGTGGCCTGTCATCGATACAATGATTACACTTACCGCACGCTGTTTCGG
>JBJEFO010000067.1:0-6156 GCA_051874135.1 Lysinibacillus sp. | reverse complement strand
GTGCATTTTGGAATATATTCATCTGAAAAGTAAGCTCTATATTCCTTGATTATTACGTAATTCAATAACCGTTCCTTCTGGTGCTATTAGTTTACAGAGGTGTCCATTTTCAACATGGTAAATAATTTCACCATTTTTTTTGATAAAATTGACGTTCATTTTTTGTAAGCGTTCGACTTCAAACTCCAGATCTTCAACCCAAATGCAAAAATGAACAAGACCTTCACTATTTGAATTGACTTGTGCTAAGGTTTCATTTTGTTTGCCTGTTTGAATTTCGATATAAAAAGTACCTAACCTTAACCAAGTATTAAATTCACGTCCATGAAAATTAGGGGATTCTTGAACAACTTCAAATCCTAAACCTCTTGTATAAAATGCGATTGTTTCTACATATGAATTTGTTTGTAGACATAGATGATGCACGTAACTATTTTTCATTACATTACTATTCCTTTCTCTATAAATGTTGATCTATCAAAGATATACATGTGAAAGTTGTATTAATTAAGATAATCGTGAATCTAATACCTTTTTGCATAATAAACCATATTCAAAAAGACCGTAGAAATATATAATGCCATGAATAGTGATAATACTTGAAAGGCTTCTAAGTTAAGCGGTGATGTCGGATTGAAAATAATCATTAAAATTATGGCAAAACTAATACCCCAAAAATAACTAATATATACGGCACGTTCACGGATTTTTTGCGCCCGCTCATCCTTTGCAGCAAAATGAGGTGCTAAATAAGCTAAACAGAAAGCCATAATCGTTAAAGCAACTGCCATTAATGCTTCTGGAAACTTTCCTGAAGAAATATAAGCGCCATTAATTAGAAGAGCATTTACTAGCATAATGAAACCTAAAATTAAAAAGATTACCCTTTTGTTTTTCATTGATTGTCCTCCTCATAAATAAAAATATCTTCAATATGACAATTAAATAGACGAGATAACTTAAATGCCAGTGTGATTGAAGGATTATAACGCCCTTTTTCCAAAGATATAATGGTTTGTCTAGAGACACCTAACTTTTCAGCTAGAGCATCTTGAGAAAAATCATATTTCGCACGTAAGTCCTTAATATTGTTTTTCATTGTTTCACCTACCTAAAAGTAAAGTGCACTTTACGTAAAGTTGACTTTACATAATATGTATAAAAATGTCAATACTTAAATGCCTTGATAAATAAAAAGGACGATAGGGGTTAAAGTCTCACCCTATTTAATTTGCAGGTTTAGGTCTTATTTTCATTTATATAATTATATTCAGAAAAACAATAATCAGGGGATTTATATCTAGTTATTCTAATTGAATATGACATTAGTTGTATAGTATTTTAACTATTTAGAAAATTATTGATGAGACAAAAGATTTTTTAATGTAAAAAAGTGATAATAATGTATCAATTTTCATTATTTGTATAGAAGTTTACGTTTATGAGAGATAGTATATATTCAAACCTAGAATGAAGGTGATGTTATTGTAAGAAAAATATCTAAAGTTTTTTCATGAATGAAGCTACGTCATTAAATAAATAGGACACGATAAAGAAGTTAGGTATCGAAGCTGGGGTCTTAACTGTGTGCAAATGTTTTAGACGAACAATGCTTGATGTTAGCGAAACACAATTACAATACGATGTAAAGGACATGGAGGGATTACGGTGAGTAAATTAAGTGGTAGAAAAAAAGTAGCAGCAGTCGCATTAGCGATTATGATAGGAGGAACGCCTGCTGTACCTTATCTCGATTATAGTGAGGTACAAGCGGCTAGTGATGGATCAAATGTAGTAGCAACAAAATATACATATGATGAAGTGTTTAAGATTGCTAGAGATGAAATTACTTCAGTGAGAAATAATGCCGGGCATTACGGCTCTAGTGTCATTGCAAACATGATCGATGGCAATAAGAATACACATTGGGAAACGAGTCGCTCTAACTCAGAAACTTTTAAAAATCATGTAGTCGTAACATTTGCAGAGGAAGTAGAACTAGGTTCAGTCGTATTTTATCCACGTGTAACAGGAGCAGCAAATAAAGGATTTCCAACAAAATATACAATTTATGCATCGACTACCGATTCAGGTGACAATTTTGAAGTTGTAAAAGAAGGCACAGCACGTGTTGCATCGGGTGGTTTAACGATTAAGTTAGATACACCGACGAAATTTAAACGTTTAAAATTTGAATTTAACGAAGCACATGACGGATGGGCAGCGATTGCTGAATTAGATTTCTACAAACCAGATCCATTAACAGATAAAGTAAATGATTTATTTACAGATGGCACGATGTCGGCTGTAAAAGCACAGTATAACAACGAAACAGTCATGGCGGGACTAGTAAAAGAAGCGGAAACACATCCGAATTCAGCCACTTTAATTTCTAAAATTGAGATTGCAAAAGAAATTATAAATGGTGCAGATTATACAAGTGAAATTATTACAGTACCTCAAAATGGAAACCCTGTACATCACGCAAGAAACGTATTGAAAATGTCTAGTTTTGCTACAAACTATATTCCAACAGGTATTGCAGCAATGTCCGGTAGCACAATTAAGGTGTATGTAGAAGCAGAGGATGGACAACCTTTACCAAAACTTATGTTTGCACAACAAATAGGAAGTTGGCGAGGATGGCAAAAGGAAATTGCCTTGAAACAGGGTGAAAATATTATTACTGTACCGACTGTCTATGATACGGCATGGAGTACTAAAACGAAACCAGGTGGCGGACTTTATATCATCAATCCGTATACAGAAAGTCAACAAGGACAAGCACCGAAAGTACGAATTCAAGGTGGTCATGATTATCCATTGTTTACAGACGGTGATAATGAGCAAGCTTTCATTGCGGAATTACAGGCGTATGTAGAGAAAGTACAATCTGAGCCAGATCAATATGTAGATATTGTTGAATTGCAAAGTGACTACTTTATTTTCAATTCGAACACTTTATCAGGGACAAAAGCATTTATCGAAGGTAAAAATTCACCACAAAATACAGTCGATGTATATAATGACCGATTAAACAAATATTTAGAGTACGCAGGATTATATAAAGAAGCCCCAGAATTGAACGATACACAAGGTGGAATTCGAGCAAACATGCGTTTAATGCAACCGTGGGGATTAGCATATGCAGGCTGGGACGGCCATACTGGATGGCAACAAAATGAAATGAATAGTATTTTTGCAGGAAAAGCGTTCGGTTGGGCAGTACCACATGAATTGGGGCATCATTATGATATTCAAGGTGGATATATTTTAGAAGTTACAAATAATATGTGGTCGAACTATAATGCAGTAGATTTAAATGGTGAGGGAGATAGAATCGCAGGCTATTATCCAAAAATCTTTACAACGATTGCTTCTGATGATTATAAAAATGTAGCAGCTGCTGCAAATGGATATACAGAGCAACTGGCCGTATGGTGGCAGTTACACTTATTAGATAAAGATTATTGGGCAAAATATCAAGCAGCATTCCGTGATAATATAGCCAGTAATATGGGACTAACGCAAAACGAAAGAATGGCTGTCGTATCTTCTTACGCACTAGGATATGACGTAATTGAACATTTCGAAAGACATAAATTTATTGAACGAAATGATAAGGTGAATGCAGCTTTACAACAGCTAAACGTTCAACAAGCACCTGAAAACATGAAACCATGGTATATGTGGACTAAGGCAACAAAAGATAGAGAAAGTAGCTTTGAAAATGTAGATTATACACCGGAAATTGTATCTGTAAAACGCAATGCAAGTAATAAAGTAGAAATTAAAATGAATATCGCAGAACAAGCTAAACCGGCATTGTTAGGCTATGAAGTGTTAGAAGATGGAAAAGTAATTGGATTTACAAATACAGATACATTTACAACGCTGCAAGCAACAGATGGCAATGAACATACGTATCAAGTAAGAGCATTTGATTTACGTTCAAATGCAACAACGTATAGCCAAGAGTTTTTAACAGATGTAGGCAAACCTCAATTTGAATTGGTGAGAACGCCGATTGTAGCGGTAAATGAAAGTTTTGATTTGAATAGTCTTGTAGTAGCAAAAGATATGGCGGGGAATCTACTGTCGAATATGACAGTACAAGGCCATGTAGATACGTCAAAGCCTGGGGTATATGACGTGACATACGCTGTAACAGATAATAGCGGTAAGACGGCTACAACAACAGTACAAGTCAACGTATATGATGAGATGAGATATGCAAGTGATATAGCGTGGAAAAGTGCAGTAGCAGGCTGGGGAGAAGTTCGTAAAGATAAAAATGTTGAAAATGGAACAATTAGATTGTTAGTAGACGGTCAGGCAACATCATTTGAAAAAGGAATTGGCGCACATGCACATTCTGAAATCGTTTATGATATTGCTGCAATGGAAGAAAAACCACAGGCATTTTCAGCCATTGTAGGGATTGATTACGGCAAAGCGAACAATGCAACGAATGATGGCAATGTCATTTTCAATATATATGCAGATGGAAATCTAGTGAAGAGAACAAGCGCATTGACACCAAATTCAAATGCACAATTTATTGATGTAGATTTAACAGGTGTAAGTGAATTGAAATTAGTAGCGAATACGAATGGACCAAACTATGTAGACCATGCTGTATGGGCCGATGCAAAATTCTACTATAAAAAAGCTATTGTAGAAAATCCAACAGAAATGATCAATACAATAAAAGCATCCGTCGAACGATTGCTAGAACAAGATTCAAATTATTTAAATGTAAGAGAGCTTTCTTATATTTCAGCATTTGCCGATGATTATGCAGGGAATCCAGTAGAGATGCAAATTTTTTCAGCACTGCAAGAAGAAATTGCAAGATTAAATGCCAAGGGACAATTTACGATTTACATTAGTAATCGTGATTACAAAACGTTAACAGACTTGATGAATCAAGGTGTGTATATTAGCTATGTAGACATGCAAGGTGAGGTGCATGAATATAAAGGTGAAGCTGTACAAGAACCAACGGAAGAAAATCAAAAAGAAGAAGTGATGATCGAACAAATGGTTACAGTAAAAGAAACGATCGCGAGTTTACTAGTGAATAATGACAATTATTTAAATGTAGGTGATGTTCTTTTAATGCCGAACTTACATGATGCGTATATGAGTACAAATGCGGTAGATATGGAAATTTTCACAGCACTGAAAGAGGAACTTGTTTCGTTAAATGAACTAGATAATTTTGTAATTCATATTACGAACTTGAACTCCAACTCCAACTATGCAAGCGTAGAAGACTTTATAAATCAATGTGTGTATATTCAATATACAGATGCCACTGGTGTTCAATACGTATATGAAAACGGAACATACGCAAAAAAGTAATCATGTGAACAACAGAAGATAAAAGAGGCTACTTTACCAAAAGCCACAATCCAGATGAAATACAAAATCCAAAAGAAAAGCTGACAAGTGAACTGCACCCCAATTGTTATACACATCTAACAATTGAAGGTGCAGTTCAGTTTATAGGTAGGGCTTTTCCTATCCCATAAACGCAACCGTATCATTGAAAGAATCGATTAATTATTAATTAAAGTGAAACTGTCACTACTATCGTTCCAGTGTATTTTTATTACTAATTCATCGTCTTTACTCGTAGTAGGACTGTTAGAACCTAATAATTTGTTAACATATACGCCCTCATTGTTTAATGTAGCATCATGTGAAGCGAAATCGATATTGCCGTTATTCTTTGAATCAACTTCGTAATGAAAAGTATCAATTTCCTCTATGTCATTTCCTTTGTAATTAAGTTGAATTTGATATTTTTCTTCTCCTTCGCTTTGATTGACAGTTACTTTGGCTGACCAAGTTTCGCTCTCTCCATTAAATGTAAAGTTATTATCATTTGCTTGGCACGCAAATAATAATAGGATTGCTCCCAAAATGATTGTTAAAGATATTTTTTTCAAAGAACTCCCTCGCTATAATCGTTTTTCCTTTAATTGTAATTCTATCTTGTAGGAAGTTCAACATAGCACATTTTAACAATGTACCAGCATTTTTACCCCCACATTCACGTAACTATAAGAGAGGACAAGCAAAATGATGAATGGAGTGGGAAGATGAAAGTTGCAGTTGTTGGTGCAGGAACGATGGGGACGGGTATTG
>JBJEFO010000066.1:0-6244 GCA_051874135.1 Lysinibacillus sp. | reverse complement strand
GATTTTTCTTAATAAAAAATTTGTAAGCACTTTCAACTTTTTAACAAAAAAATTTCATCTCAACTTTTTAATCGTTAAATCTTCCAATTGGCAGGATTCGTATACAACATATTTAAAATTAAGTGCCATTCAAGACAATAGTCCTAGTAAATGACATTTATTTAAAAATAAGTCGTATATCAATTCTGATAATTAGCCTTTTTAGCGTAAAAAAATTTTCGCTTCAAACAATGGGGGTAAAAAATTTTCACGCTTGCTGTAAAAGCTACATACAAAATATCGGTTCATAAATTTTTTTAGATGTATTTTTTTAACTGTTGTCGCCTTCTTTTTGCTTTGAGAGTACAGAAAGTGAAAAATAAGAAACTTTTCGGTGAACTTGTGCGTATACGTATTATCATATTTAGCTGGAGGTATATAATGGGGAACCCTTATAAAATAGCTATTATCGGAGGAACAGGGAGAGTAGGGCGGCATATTGCAATGAATGCTATACAGAGAGGATATAAAGTCCGTATGCTTGTGAGGAATCCAAAAAAGTTATTGGTTAAGAGTGACAATATTGAAGTAGTGGAAGGACAAATACAAGATATAGAAAATATTCGTGCACTACTTGAAGACTGTGAAATAGTGATTAATACGTTTGGTCAACCAAGTAAAGAAGAACCTATGTATAGCAAAGTAACGAAAAATATTGTTGATGTGATGAAAGATTTAAACATTAGCCGGTATATAGGTGTTTCGGGTGGATCTCTAACAATTGAGGATGATAAAAAAAGTGTTTTAAATTGTCTTGGCGCAAAGGCGTTTGAATTTTTGTTTCCAAAAATGATGGAAGATAAAAAATTGGAATGGGATGTTTTAGTCAGCAATAAACAGATTGATTGGACATTAATTAGGTTGCCATTTGTAAAAGACAGCTTAAAATCAAATGATATAAAGGAAGGGCTAACGGATATGCCTGGTACAAAGATTACGAATCAAGATATAGCTACCTTTATTCTTGACCAGATAGATAACCAAAAGTATATACATAAAGCGCCGTTTATTTCACATTAATCTATTCAATGACTGTATTTCTAGCTTCCATTCCAGTGGGGAATCCTCACAAAACAGCTGGGATTTTAAAAGTTATAATCATTCCCTCTCCCCTCAATAAAAAAACTAGAAAATTGGTATGAGTTTGAGGCATGTCTAATACATTAGAGTAAGACGGGAAAAGGGGGACGGGGGCTAGATGATTGACTGGATTATGGATGATTTCGGTCTTATTAATGTAATATTAGCGATTGGCGTTGTTTTGATACTTTCAATAATCTTATTTAATAAAAAGAATCGGAGTTTTGGTTCGATTGTTAATGCAGGTCTTGCAATCGGTGTGTTGCTAGGGACGATGTATTTTTTATCAACCTACTAAAGTCGTATTCATTGTGGATACGGCTTTTTTTAGTGGATAGGAAAGTATAAGTTTTCAAGGAAATCCACATAAGAAAAGACATCAAAATTAAATTTTCGAACATTTAACAGGAAGTTTTTGCTTTGCATCGAATACTGTCGGAGATAGGAGCGGTCTTTTTTGGTATACTTTCAACAGTACATGAAGAAATTGAGGGATTGGATTTGCTATTACAACAAATTCTTTTAGCCATTTTATATAAATTAAATAATGAACGAACAGTGAATGCAGCGTATCATTTGCTGCGAGGAAAGCGTTCCGGTCAAACGATTCAAGATGTCGGAATGTTTAAACTGTATCCGTACTTCGGCTTATTAAGAAAATTATCGCGCCAAAAGTTTGAGCAAGAAGTCGAGCAATTGCTAAAGGACAGCTTTATGACGGTTGATGAAAAAGGCTATTTTACGTTAACGGAAATAGGTGAACAGCAGGCAAAGGAGTTGCAGCTTCCGTATTTTGATGGCTGGCATTATCGCGGAAATGAGCATATTTTTTTCGCGCGGCTTTCGCTAATTGTCCAAAGTTTATCCAATCAAACAGCAGGAGTGCGCGCTTTTATACCGACTCAACGGAATGAACAAATTCAGGCGTGGTGTCGTCATTTTTTACGGCATACAAAATACCAATCGAACCCTATTCAGCAACCGCTTTATGAGGAAATAGTAGCTAGCTTACAACAATCTAGCACGACGACGCTGCAAAAAACGCTATTGATGAGCCGGTTAACAGGTGTCGGTGTAGCAGGTATAGCGTGGCAACAGCTCAGCTTTCAATATGAAATGTCAGAAATCGATTGTCAGCTTCAATTTGTGAGCGCATTGCACAGGTGGCTTGATGTCATTACGTCAAGTCCACAGCAGTATCCGTACTTAGCAAAGCTTGCGGAAAATATTCGAGTAGATAATGTGCTAACAGGTTCAGCTCATCAAACTGCGCAGCTTTATTACCAAGGGCGTTCGATTGAGCAAATTTGTATGTTAAGAAATTTAAAGAAGAGTACGATTGAGGATCATTTAGTTGAACTGGCGATGAATGAGCCATCGTTTGACATTACACCGTTTGTAACGTGTGAAGACCAGCAATTAGTGCATACAGCAGTAGAAGATTATGCGACACGAAAGTTAAAAGTACTGCATGAAGTATTACCACATTTAACGTACTTTCAAATCCGGTTAGCGCTAGCAAAAGGAGAGGTGTAACAAGTGTTACAACAAAAACTACAGCAACTTTTCGGCTATGACGAGTTTCGACCAGGTCAAAAGGAAATTATTGAGCAGTTGTTACATAAGCGTGACTGTATTGCGCTGTTGCCAACGGGAATGGGAAAATCCCTTTGCTATCAGTTACCTGGATATTTATTTGATAAACCTGTGCTCATTGTGTCACCGCTACTTTCTCTTATGCAAGATCAAGTCGATCAATTAAAGCAAAGAGGGGAGAAGCGTGTAGTCGCGCTAAATTCTTTTTTATCGCCAAATGAAAAAACATATGCGCTTCACTTTTTACATGAATACCGCTTTATTTTTACGTCACCTGAAATGCTGACACAACCACAAGTGCGTGAGCGATTAAAACAAATCGAATTATCGTTAATTGTAGCAGACGAGGCGCACTGTATTTCGCAATGGGGATTTGATTTTAGACCGGACTATTTGCGAATTGGCGAAATTTTAGGCGATACGCGTCCACCAATTTTAGCGTTGACGGCGACAGCGACAGATTCTGTTCTACATGATATTAAAACGTATTTACGTATGAATGAGCCGTACGAATTTATTCATGCAATTGACCGTGAAAATATAAAGTTGGCAAAATACATGTTCGAGGTAAAGGAAGAAAAGCACGATTGGATTTTACAGCATATAAAAAGTTCAAAAGGTCCAGGCATACTTTATATGTCTTCACGTAAAAAATGTGACGAATTCAGTCAATTACTTATTGAACAGCGTATTTCGGCGGCTAGCTATCATGCAGGAAAAGATGCAGAGGACCGGCAATTTATTCAACAGCAGTTTATTAATGATGATGTGGAATGGATTGTTGCAACAAATGCATTTGGCATGGGAGTGCATAAAGATAATATTCGACAAGTCATTCACGAATCAATGCCGGCGAATGTATCAAACTATATGCAGGAAATTGGTCGGGCAGGGCGTGATGGAAAAGAAGCGTTAGCCATTTTACTTTATGCAGAGGGTGATGAACATTACACCCAGTATATTGCGTGTGAAGATTTGCCAAAAGCTGTTCATGTAGATGCATATGCAAGCTATGCACAAATGCAACAGGATCCAAAAATAATGTTAGATACAGCGGAAATTTCTGAAACAGCGTATCGCGTTCTCGATTATTGGATGCGGCAAGAGCCGATTGAAGCTGTGAAACAGAGACTAGCAAAAATGACTGCAACTAAATTTGAAGCGGTACAAGAAATGTTGAAAATCGTCACAACATCAAATTGTATGCGACAACAGCTTGTGCAATATTTTGGTCAAACGATGGTGCAAAAACATACAATTTGTTGTACAAATTGCGGATTGAACATTGAAACACTAACGCAATCAAGAGAAATAGTTAATCCAAAAGAGACATTAAGCTGGGACGAGCGGCTACGAAAATTGTTATTTGGGCATAGCTAAACGCGTCTCAATCGTTTACTTTTCATGCGAATTTCGTCATAATATGAAGTACATAGCGAAGCTTGGAGGGTATGCAAATGTCGAAAGAGGACTATCGTGAAAAAATCGAAGAGGATCGCCAAGAAATAGAACTTGAAGGTGAGCAGTCAAAATTATCTCGTTCAAAGCTCAAAACAAAAAAACGTAAAAGTAAATTGATGCCAACTTTACTAGTAACCTTTATTTTTATACCATTAGCTGTACTACTTTATTTAACATTTATTTACGAGCCTAGTAGTCCAGTAGAAGTTGTTGAGGAAAATAACGATGTAGTACAAGTACAGAAAAATGAAACACCAGCAGTGCCTGAAGTATCTGAAGAGAAGGATAAGCAAGAAGAGTCAGAAAAAGAACAAGAACAAGAACCTTCTTCTTCTGAAGAGCTTGATAAGTTGTCAGAAGCTGAGCAGAAAGAGATAGCAGCGGCACAAGCAGCGGCGGCGGCCGAAGCAGCAAAAGCGGCTGAACAAAAAGCAAAAGAAGAGGCAGCAAAGAAAGCGAAAGAAGAAGAGGAAAAGCGTAAAGCTGAAGAAGAGAAGCGTAAAGCTGAGGAAGAAAAAAAATCACAAAAAACACATACAGTGCAATCAAATGAGACATTATATCGTATCGCGATGAATTATTATAATGATCCAAATGCTGTCGAGAAGATTAAAAAAGCAAATGGTTTAAGCTCAGAGTCCATTTACGTTGGACAAAAACTTATTTTGCCTTAAACTGATATATATGTACATAAGTACATTTTAGGAAAGGAGTTGTTTAAAAAAGTCATTTTGAGACAACTCCTTTGTGCTCGAGACGGTTGCATATTGATGCGACCAATACTTCAAAACAGATAATTATTAAGTAGTAAAGGGTGTCCACAAAGTTTCTACTTTTTGGGCACCCCCTTTTTCTAATGATAGGAGGAAGCTTGATGGCGTGGATTATTGTTGTGTTTTGCATCATGCTTCTTGTTGTGCTCTATATGTTGAAAGAAGCACATGAAAATATTGTTCGGACGCATACGGTGCATGCAAAAGGACAGGAAGACGAATTTTTAATTTTTTTTATTTCAGATGTACACAACAGACGGATTTCAACGACGATGATTGAACAATTGGATACGGTGGAAGCGGTCATTATTGGAGGGGACTTTGCTGATAAACGTGTGTCTCTTGAACGGATTGAGCAAAATATCAAAGTACTTAAAGCGCTCGGACCGATTTACTTTGTATGGGGCAATAATGATCGAGAAGTCGGTGAAGAAAGGCTGCTTGCTTTGTTTGCCAAGTATGATGTTACCGTTGTTAACAATGAAGCGGTTTTATTGCCAAATCGGGCAAATACGACATGGATTAGTGCAATCAATGATACATCAACACGAGCATATAGCTTTGAAAAGGCGTTAGAGAAATGTAAAGACGGGGATATTACCATTTTTATTTCACATAATCCGCAAGTGTTTTATAAAGCATATCCTTTGCATAAGCCTACATTAATGTTAGGTGGGCATTTGCATGGTGGGCAACTTCGACTTGGTCCAATCGCTATGCACCCACATGGATCATTTTCAGTGCAAAAAGGGGTTCCTACGTTAGTTAGTAACGGTTATGGAACGACGCTGTTGCCATTGCGTTTTATGGCAAAACCAGAGTGTCATTTGATTACGATAAAATGTGAAAGGAGCTATTAACGAAGTAGCTCCTTTTTCTAATATTTCCTTATAATAAGTGAAAGTGGATTATGAAAATTCTGGTAGTAAAAAGTAGGGGATGAAGATTCTATAATTTTGATTGCCATCAGCCGTTCGCGCTGGCCGCCAAACCGCAGAGCCAACTGCGTTGTCTCCACGGTTCGTTCTGCGGCAGGCAAATGCGCGAACGACGAAAAGACAATTGCCTTCTCAATATTTAGAAGTTATTTTTTTGCAGTCAATCATGAATAAGTGTGAAAAAACTTTTTTAAAATATTAAGTAGTCTTTACTTCTGCCGTAGCGCGACACAGCCACAGGAGCCAGGGTAGGAAATAGCGTGTTTTTCCAACGCTAGTTCCTGCTCTGCTCCTGACGCTACGCTTTCGTCGCAAAGGAAACCTTGGCTGTGGCAAAGCGCGAAGGCTACATACTTG
>JBJEFO010000065.1:0-6247 GCA_051874135.1 Lysinibacillus sp. | reverse complement strand
AATTAAATGCAAAAGCCGTTTACCTATATAGTGAAGCATCTTCTTCACCTCTTTTATGAAATTTAGAAAAACACAACTTGCGCTTTTAAGGCGCAAGTTGATGTCTTTTCGTATACTTTTTATTCGTTACTCATTATGAGCAAATTTAAAAACAATTTTTTCTATAGTTAAATGTTAGCCAAGTCCGTAGCCTCCGCGCTTTGCCACAGCCGTAGCAAAGGAAACCTTGGCTCCTGTGGCTGTGACGCGCTACGGCATAAGTGAACCCTACTCAATATTTTAAAAAAGCGTTTTTACTACTCAATCGGTTTACAAAGGTTGAAAAATTAATCATAAATGTTCAGAAAGCAATCTTCTTTAGTTGTTCGCGCATTCGCCTGCCGCAGAACGAACCGTGAGAGACAACACAGTTGGCTCTTGCGGTTTGGCGGCTAGAGCGAACAACTGATGGCAATGAAAATTGCAGAATCTTTATCTTTAACTTTGTACGATTGGTATTTTCAGGAGTTATTTTTACTCATAACGAGTTCGTTTCGTCCTCTACTATTCCATTGATACTTTAGATAAAACTTCTGAGCCTGTTGGATGTGGTTGGTATCCTTTTACTGTCGATTTCGCAGCTAGTAGTGGCGTTGAGTGCGCTAACGGTGCCCATGGTGCATCATCATGAATAATTTCTTGCGCTTGCTTGTAAAGATTTACACGTACATTTTCATCCGTTTCCGTTTGAGCAGCAATTAATAATTCATGCACCTCATCATTTGAGTAGTATGCATAGTTGTTGCTACCGATATTATCTTTATCTAGTAATGTGTAAATAAAGTTATCTGCGTCACCATTGTCTCCAGTCCAACCTAGCATGAACGCATCAGCTTCACCATTTTTCGTTTTCTCTAAATATACGGCCCAGTCATACGTTACAATTTTCGATGGAATACCTACATCTTCAAGGTTTTTTTGGATTACTTCTGCCACTTTCATACCGTCTGGCATATATGGACGTGGAACTGGCATTGCCCATAACTCAATTTCAGCACCATTGTATCCAGCTTCTGCAAGTAGTTCCTTCGCTTTTTCTGGATTGTACTCGTAACCTGTAATTTCATTGTTATAACCACTAATTGATGGCGGCATTGGGTTCACTGCCACTTGTGCACGTCCTTCAAAGAATGCATCGACAATCGCTTGCTTATCGATTGCATGGTTAACCGCTTGACGTACTAATTTGTTATCAAATGGTGGACGTGTATTTGTTAAGCCTAAATAACCGATGTTCATCGATGGACGCTCAATTAATTGAAGCGCTGAATTTGACTCAATTGAACCTGCATCAGATGGATTAATTCCATCCGCTAAATCGATACCACCAGCTACTAACTCATTTAGACGTGCTGAGTTATCTGGAATTGAACGGAAAATAATTCGCTCTAATTTCGGTAAACCGTCTTGCCAGTAATCTTCAAACTTCTCAACTGTAATCGAATCATTACGCTTCCATTCAACAAATTTGAACGGTCCCGTACCAACTGGCGCATCACCAAATGTATCTCCTGCTGCTTCAAATGCAGTTGGTGATGCAATACCGAACGGGCTCATTGCTAAGTTTTTTAAGAATGGTGCTTGTGGACGAGATAATTTGAAAATAACTGTATGCTCATCCTGTGCAATAACTTCCGTAATAATATCTTCACCTTCTGCTTTAAACATCGAGTTGAAGTAATAGAATTGTTCTTCCGTTCCAGCCTTCCAACGATCTACGTTTTTCACAACTGCTTCAGCATTAAAATCTGTGCCATCGTGGAATTTAACGCCTTGTCGTAACTTGAACGTATATTGTAAGTTATCGTCACTAATTTCCCAGCTCTCGGCTAAACCTGGATGAATCGTTGTATCTTTCTCACCGAAATTTAATAATGTTTCAAAAAGATTTTGTGTAACTTTAAATGATTCACCATCTGTGACGACAGCTGGATCTAATGCCACCGAGTCCCCACCACGCCCAAATACTAATACTTGTGGTACTGATTCTGTATCACCTTCTGAATTATCAACTGTTTCAGTCTCTGTATTATTTGTAGCAGGCTCATCCTTTGTGTCTTCACTACAAGCAGCAAGCACCACCGATAGTAGTAGCAACAAAAACAGCCCAAATGACCAAGTTTTTCTACGCATTTTAAACCCCTCCTATTTATATAGCTTTATATCATTATTGCTACATGTCATTGTATAAATGACATGCAACAGCATGACCCGGTTTTACTTTTCTAAAGATTGGCACGGTAAATTTGCAAATGTCTGTTGCATACGGACAACGCGTATGGAAACTACATCCTTCTGGTGGATTTGCAGGGCTCGGAATATCTCCCTCCAACAAAATTTGTTCACGATGATGTGTTGGATCCGGGATTGGCACAGCTGATAATAATGCCTGTGTATAAGGGTGCAGTGGTTCCTTGTAAAGTGACTCACTATCTGCAAGCTCCACAATCCTTCCGAGATACATTACGCCTACTCGGTCACTAATATGTCGAACAACACCTAAATCGTGTGCAATAAATATATACGTAAGCTTTAAGTCTTGTTGAAGCTTTTGCATTAAATTTAATACTTGTGCTTGAATTGACACGTCTAAAGCCGACACTGGTTCGTCCGCAATAATGAGCCTTGGATTCGTCATTAATGCACGGGCGATACCGATTCGTTGCCTTTGACCACCGCTAAATTGGTGTGGGTAACGCTTTGCATGATACGAACTTAACCCGACAATTTCTAAGTATTCTTGAACGCGCTCTTTTCGCTCTTTCGCTTTGCCGATTCCATGCACGATGAGTGGCTCCTCTAAAATTTTCCCCACGGTATGACGAGGATTTAAAGATGCATATGGATCTTGAAACACCATTTGAATATCACGCCGCATTTTTCGCATTTCTTTACTCGATAAGTCAGTTAGCTCCACATCATCAAACGTTACTTTTCCACTTGTCGGTTCTAAAAGTCGCATAATAGCTCGTCCAGTCGTTGATTTTCCACAGCCGGATTCCCCAACGATACCAAGTGTCTCGCCTTCATATACTTCAAATGAAAGATCATCTACTGCTTTCACTTCACCAGATTTTTTAGCTAATATGCCTGATTGAATAGGAAAGTACTTTTTTAAATGTTCAACTTTCAACAACAAGTTCGCCATGTACTTCTCCTCCAATCCTTTCTTCTAATAAGAAGCATCTCGCTTGATGTGTAGTTACTGCTTTATACATAGGCGGGTTTTCTTGCACACAACGTTCATGTGCAAATTCACAACGTGCTGCAAAACGGCATCCTACTTGAATAGAACCTGGCTTTGGTACATTTCCTGGAATCGTATACAAACTATCTTTTTTAAATCGCATATCAGGTACTGACTGGATTAACCCTTTCGTATAAGGATGCTGAGGGTTTTTGAAAATTTCCTTTACCGGCGCTTCCTCTACAATTTGTCCTGCATACATTACAATGACGCGGTCACATGTTTCTGCTACTACACCTAAATCGTGTGTAATCAATAAAATAGCTGTATGTAATCGCTTGTTTAAATCTTTCATTAGCTTTAAAATTTGCGCTTGAATTGTTACATCTAATGCTGTTGTCGGCTCATCTGCAATTAAAATTTTCGGGTCACAAATGAGCGCCATTGCAATCATGACACGCTGACGCATCCCCCCTGAAAGCTGATGAGGATACTCTTTCATTAACTCCTTTGCTCGCGGTAATCCGACAAGCTTTAGCATTTCAATTGCCTTTTTTTTAGCCTTTCTTTTAAACAGCATTTTTTTGTGTATTAATAGCGCCTCTGTTAGCTGATTGCCTATTGTAAAAAGTGGATTTAGTGAGGTCATCGGCTCCTGGAAAATCATAGCGATTTCCTTCCCGCGAATTTTCCGCATTTCTCTTTCAGGAAGGGAGGTGATGTTTCGACCATTTAATAAAATATCGCCAGAAGTAATCTTCCCGGGCGGATTTGGTACAAGCCCCATAATTGATAGGGACGTCACACTTTTCCCACACCCTGATTCCCCTACAATACCTAATATTTCTCCTTCCTGAATCGAGAAGCTAATATTATCAACGGCCTTTATATGTCCATCATCCGAAAAAAATGTAGTTTCTAAATTTCTTACTTCAAGTACATTGTTTCGAACCATCTAGATGCCCCCTTTTCTAGAAATGAAAGTACATTTGCTACTCCACTTGCTCTAAAAGTACAAAAGTTCTACCTTCTATTAATAGTATTCTTGAAGGTTAGAAAATATTAACGGTTGTCATCTAATAATTTTATGGAAATAAAAAAAGAGAGGCATGTAGCCTCCCTTAATCTAATTTCTGTACTTGGAATAAGTTATAATATACACCTTGCTTCGCCATTAACTCCTCATGTGTGCCACATTCTGCAACTTGTCCGTGGTCGATGACGAAAATTTTATCCGCATGGGTAATCGTTGATAGCCTGTGTGCAATGACGATTGTCGTACGGTCATGTGCCAAGCGGTCTAATGAATCTTGGATTAACGCTTCACTTTCTAAATCTAGTGCAGACGTCGCTTCATCTAAAACTAAAATTGGTGGATTTTTTAGGAATACACGTGCAATTGCTACACGTTGTTTTTGACCACCGGATAATTTCACACCGCGCTCGCCAACTTTCGTGTCATAGCCTTGTGGTAATCCCATAATGAAATCATGCGCATTGGCAGCTTTAGCAGCAGCGATGACTTCTTCATCCGTTGCATTCGGTTTCCCCATTAAAATATTTTGTTTCACTGAATCGCTAAATAAAATATTATCTTGCAATACAATACCGATTTGCGCACGCAATGATTGTAATGTTACATCGCGTACATTGCGATCATCGATTTTCACAGCTCCTTCGCTGGCGTCATAAAAACGCGGGATTAAGCTAACAATCGTTGACTTACCACCGCCACTCATCCCTACAAATGCAGCTGTTTGACCAGGTTCGATAACAAAATCTACGTTATGTAACACGCTTTTGCCGTCCTTTTCATAACGGAACGTCACATTTTCAAAGGCTAGCTTTCCTCGTGCCCCTGTTAATTCAATAGCATTTGGTTTATTTTCTACATCGTATTTTTCATCCATTAACTCAAACATCCGATCCATCGATGCAATCGCTTGTGTTAATGTAGTCGATGAGCTTACTAATCGGCGAAGCGGTCCATATAATCGCTCAATATACGCATAAAAAGCAACCATAACCCCGATTGTTAAATCACCTTGAATTACTTGATAGCCAGCATAAGCAATAACAAGAAGTGGCGCAATATCTGTAATTGTATTAACTACTGCAAACGATTTGGCGTTCCAGCGGGAATGATCGAGTGCTTTATTTAAAAACTCGCCATTCGTCTCATCAAAAATCGCTTGTTCGTGTTTCTCAAGGGTAAAGCTTTTAATAATGCTCATCCCGGTTACACGTTCATGCAAATAGCTCTGTACCCCAGCTAAAGCTTGCGAGCGAGCACGTGTCAAACTGCGAAGACGACCGAAGAAATACTTCACACTAAATGCGTAAAACGGTAGCGCAATGAGTGATACAATTGTCAGCTTTACATCCATCGAAAACATAATCGCGATGACAATAATAATTGTTGCTAAATCTAGCCATAAATTCATCAAGCCTGTCATAACAAAGTTTTTCGTTTGCTCAACATCATTAATAACACGCGAAATAACTTCCCCCGCGCGCGTATTTGCATAATACTTTAAGCTAAGCTTTTGCAAATGACTATACAGCTCTTTACGAATGTCAAATAAAATATTATTACTTAAATTTTGCGCAAAATATTGGCGGTAATATTCAATCGGTGGACGAACGATAAAGAATAAAACAACTACAATCCCAATCCAAGTAAACAGCTGTTTTGTTTTTTCTTCAGCCGATAAACCGTCTTCTAATAAAATATTATCTAAAATTATTTGCACGATCCACGGTAATAATAGCGGGATGGCAAATTTTAATATTCCAATAAAAATCGTTAGTATTAACAACCATCGATATGGTTTAACGAAGCGCATATATCTCTTTATACTATCCAATTGCTTCATCACTCCCTCTTTCCTCTTTTGGCACAACGCTTATTACTATAACATATTTTGGTCACAGGAATTGTTCATTAAGCTTTCGTTTAGGTTACAAAAAAGAAAAGCATAGGCAAACAATCTTGCCTATGCTTGTCAAAATATTTATTGT
>JBJEFO010000064.1:0-6277 GCA_051874135.1 Lysinibacillus sp. | reverse complement strand
ATGGCCCTGACAGGACTTGAACCTGCGACCCTCACCCTGTCAAGGTGATGCTCTCCCAACTGAGCTACAGGACCAAGTAAATTAACTTTATTTTACAAATTTGAGGATGAAATTTCAATATATTTATATTCAAAAGAAACAATAACTATTCATTTTTATTGTGCTGAAATACTCTATTGTTTACATATACTGTTTTTTACGATTACAATTCGTTCTATGTAATAATGAACAGCCTTTTTAATTTTGGATATATACATTACGAAACAAACGAATCTCTAGACTTGTGCCACGCTACCAAAAGGGGGATTTACAGATTATTCCACACTTCCGAAACGTTTAAGTCGGTTCAATTATTAAAAGGGCAAGCTAAATATTTCAGCTCACCCCCACTACTAATATCGATACAACATCGAAATAAGCTCATGTCCTCCACCAATCGTCCAGAACATAATGATATCTCCACGTTTGATTTTTCCTGATTCAATTCCTTCATATAAGGCGATAAATGGACTACTTGTTCCCGTATAGCCGTACTGATCCCCTACGTAAATAATTTTTTTATCCGGGATATTAAAGTGTTCCTGAATCTTGATAATATTAACGCGAGCAAATTGTGAAAAACAGAATGAATTTACATCCTCAATTGTTAATCGATTTCTTTCTAGAAGCTTTTCAAACATCTCACAAGTAGCTGGAATACTCATAGAACCATCGAATGGAAGCCATAACATATAATCTGTCGTGCCATTACCTTTTAGTCCTTCAGCTAATCCGTTCGCTGGATATAATATATTATTTCGATTACTAGAATCGACTTCTGTCATCGCATCAATGAACCCTGTATTTTCTTCTGTTTTTTCTAAAATGACTGCCGCAGCACCGTCCCCGAAGTTGGCAAATGTCATCGCATCTGTTGGATCTGAAATTAATGAAAAATTATCTGAGCCTACTACTAATGCTGTGTTTACATGCGGACTTGACAACATATAGCGAGAAGCTTGTTCTACAGCAATGGTCATTCCAGCACAATTTGCATTTATATCGTAAATAATCGCATCTTTTCTGCCATTAATTGCGTGATGAATAAACATAGCATTTGTTGGGACAGTTGTTTCAGGTACCTGTGTCGAAAAGATTATCATATCTATTTCATGACCTTCTAATCCTGATTTTTTTAATACACGCTGTACAGCTTCAATCGCCATGGTTTGCGTATTTTCTTCATTATTTTCAATTAAATATCTTTTTTCTCTTCCCATGATTTCTAAGAAATTCGAAATATCTTTATCTTGTTTTTTAAAATGTTCGAGATAATACTCGTTATGTACTACTTTTTCTGGATGATAAACTTCTACTGATTTTATTTTAATATTTGTCATAGATGCTATAAAACCTCCGAAAGTCAGTATTAATTCATATTAGAAAAACACATCCCGCCCCAAGGTAGGGCAAGATAATGTCTCTTTTTATGCGGATTTCCTTGAAAACCTATACTTCCACCTAAAAAAAGGAAGACTCTTGTCCCCCTTAATAAATTTCTTCTACACTTAGATTTTTAAGCCCATTATTACGACCTAATCGGCTTAATTGCATTTTTAAAATTGGGCTCCCCTTTTTAATGCCGATAATCACTTTATTAAATCCTGTTTTATTGTACATTTGGAGACAAGCTTCTAGACTTGGAACCATATCTTGCGTAACAAGATCTAGATCACGACAGTCAAAGTTCAACACAAATTCATGTGCGTTAATACCGCCAATTTTGCTGTTATAGTCAGCAACGAATTTATTTGCTTGCTCTGGTGTAAATGTGCCACTTACCGTCATATCGATAGATTTCTTTACGCGATTAACATTCATTGTGTATTTTCCTTCTGCCATCTTTTAAATCTCCTTTTCTTGTAGATTAATATAATAATATATGATTATTTTACATTTTTCTGTATATATTGTCAAAAAGAACTACTTTTATTTTGTTCTATTAATTTCAAGGGACTTTTAACTATTTTAATTTAAAAATTATAAACAGGAGAAAAGGTATAATTTTCATAAAAATATAAAGCTGACCGAAAAAGTCGTTTTATCAACAACTTTTTCGGTCAGCATTTAGTTTAACGAGTGTATGCAGATGCTAATAAGGTATAAACACAGTTTTTTATCCCGCATTAACGGGCCGTAATTTATCTGTATCTTCCACTTCGTTTCTAATACAGGTAAATTACTTTCCGCTTTTAGTCAAGAGCCAAAATAATACTTAAATATAGCGTAATTTATATTTTTTTCTTAAATTAATGTAAATTATGCTACTTTTTTGTTATTTTAATTTTCAGATTATATTTTTTGGATAAAATATAAGTAATAGTTATGGTATTTTTATCTAGATTAGTACCATTTAACTATTTCTGTGAGATTATATATAGAATCTAGCATACAGTGTTAAAAGTTGATTTTGTGTATATTTAGCAGTTTTTTAATTTTACTTTCTATATTAGTTTTCTTACAGAAAAATATATTAGGGAGGTCAATAAGATGAAAAAGAACAAAATGTCCAAGTTTCTAGCAGTGGCAGCTACGACAACAATGGCGGTTAGTTCCTTAGGGACGGCTGGAAATGTTTTGGCGGCTCCTACAACTGAGAGTGAGGTAGCAAGTGCAAAACAGTCACCGCAACAAGCAAAGGTATCCAAATTTGATTTATATGGTAAAGCTGAGTTCAGTACGTATAATGAAAAGTTTAAATTGGATAATCCAACGGTTACTAGTAACGGAGGTAGCTATTCAGGTACGTCACTAAACAATTTATTTGACGGGACTAGATATACGCATTGGGAAACAAATAAACCAAACAGTGACAGCCATAAAAATGCACTTACTTTCACTTTTGAGGATGTAACCGAGTTAGATCGTATCGTCTATGCACCTCGTATAACAGGTGTAGACGGAAGAGGTTACCCGTTAGAGTTTGAGGTTCAAGGGAGAACATCTACAGATGATGAATTTAAGGTAGTGGCTGAAGGTCGTTATTCGACTAGTGTACGTGATGCCATTGAAATTCAATTTGAGCCGACTGAGTTCAAGGAGTTAAAGTTTGTCTTTAAAAACGCACATGATGGCGGTTGGGCGGCAGCATCTGAAATTATGTTCTACAAACAAGACCTAGTTTCTGAAAAAGTAGACAGATTGTTTGCAAATGACGAATTAACAATAGTTAGTGATGAGTTCAAAGCGGAAGGTGCATTAGAAGCGCTTGAACAAGAAGTATCGAAGCATCCTTTAAAAGAGCAGTTAATTGACCGCATTGAAGATGCAAAAACTGTGTTAGCCATGAAGGATATTGAACCTTCTACGGCTGAAACAAAAGTATTTAAATACTTTAATAACGCTGATTACAAAAATCAGTTTATGGTTCCAATTGATAATTATAAGGGCTTTTCAAACAATGGAGGACATTACGGTGGTTCAGCTTTACAATATGCTTTTGATGGAAATGCGAACACGTTCTGGGAAACAAATAGGCACAATACAAATGAATTCAAAAATACAATTGAATTAGAATTTAAAGAAGCTGTTGTAATTGACCGTCTTGTATATGGGGCAAGACACACTGACCGTAAAGGCTTTATTAATACATTTGATATTTATATTTCTCCAACGTCCGAAGGTAACACATACCAATTAGTATCTAGTGGCGGACATAGTATGGTGAGCGGATTAGTAGAAGCAAAATTCGACCCTACAAAAGCAAAACGTGTAAAGTTTGTTGTTAAGGAGTCCGATCAAACTTGGGCTACATTATCTGAATTAGCGTTCTTTAAACCAGATACGGTATCAAATAAAGTAGAATCCCTATTTACAGATGGTACAAGAAGTGAAGTTGTAGATTCTTATAATGACTTAAATAAAATCAATGAGCTAGAAAATGAAGCAAAAAATCATCTGCTTTACGATGAGTTAAAAGCTGACTTAGAGTTAGCGAAAAAGATTGTAAAAGGCGAGTTAAATACGGAAGGAACGATTGTTACGGCGGAGCAAGTCGGGGATCGTAAAGGATTTGCTTCGAATACATTACGCTCGGATATCGGTTCTAATCTTCAACCAACAGGGTTAGCGGTGAAGGCTGGTAAGAAAATTACGGTATATGTAGATGCGAATGGCGCTACTAAGCTACCTACAATGGTGTTCTCGCAACAAGAGGGGGCTTGGTCTAACTGGTCAAGAAGTGTACAGCTATCTCCGGGTAAAAACGTAATTACAGTACCGGAAGTTACAAAAGACCGTTACTATGCTAGCGATGTAACGAAGGGCGGTATGATTTACATTACCAATCCTTATACAGCTGAACAGCAAGGAAAGGCTCCTGTTATTCGTATTGAGGGGGCAGAGAAAGTACCTTATATGACAAAGACTACTGACCCAGAGGAATTTAAACAGTTCTTAACAGAGTACAAAGCAAAGGTTGACGCGGATAAAGTAGCGAACCCTAATGTAAAAGATCGTGAAGTATTAGATGTGGTTGAAATCGTTAGTGACCATGTTATTTATACAGGTACAGCTACAAACGCTTATAAAGCCTTTGTCACACAAGGTAAGAATCCAATGGATACAGTAGAGGGTTACGATGCGTGGATGCATCAAATTTTTGATGTCCACGGCTTAGATGGTCGTAGTAAGACGCATGACCCTAGTATTATTCGTGAAAGCATTCGAGTAATGCAACCGTGGGGCTTCATGTATGCGGCAGGTGACCATACGGGAATCCAAAAACCAGAAGAGGGGTTAATGTTTGGTGACCTTCGAGTAAACCCGCCTGGTTGGGGATTAAATCATGAACTCGGACATCGTATTGATATGGGTGCAAGAGAATGGCTAGAGGTAACAAACAATATGACATCAATGGCGATGTCTGTAAAATCAGGTAACATCGATAACCGTATTCCATACGACAGCATTTATAAATATGTTCTTCAAGAGAACAAAACGCCAAATTGGGGCGCTCAAGGACTAGCTCATAGACTAGGTACTTTCTGGCAGTTAGAACTAGCATATAACGGTTATTGGGCTGAATTAGAGAGTATGTACCGTGAGAAAAAAGGTGGCGGTGGAAACGACACGCAAAAACAACAAACGATGATTAAATATTCTTCTGATGTATTGCAAGAAGATTTAAGCACTTACTTTGAAAAACATGGTTTTACAGTAACAGATGATACAAAACAGTATACGAAGAAATATAAAGAATCAGGTAAATATTGGTACTTAAACAATAGTGTAATCAACTATGAAGGTACTGGATTTACAAAAGATGCTTCTGTCGATGTGAATGTTAAACATAATTCATCTAATAAAACAAATACATTAACGTTCTCTGTGGATAATGAGAATAAAGGCAATGTGTTAGGTTATGAAATCTACCGTGACGGTCAATTAATTGGATTTACTGCTAGTGGTTCATTTACAGATAGAGGTATTGAGTCAACTCAAAATTATACGTACAAAGTTGTAGCTCATGATAAAAAACTTAATGAACTACAGCCGGTAGAGGTTAAGACATTCAAACCAAATATTTCTGCTGAAAAGCAGTTAACACTTAAATTACACCAAGAATTTGATGCCAAAGATTATGTAAAAGCGTTCGATTATCAAGGTGCTGATATTACAACTGACGTTAAAGTAAACTCTAATGTCAATGTAAAAGAAAAAGGTAACTATGTAGTTACGTATACCGTAACAAATCAAGGAATTACTGAAACAAAAACAATGAATGTTACAGTGACAAGTGCTTTTGATTATCTCTCAGATTTAAAAGTAAAATCGCATAATATCGATTGGGGCGGTTTAAAACTAGATAAAGCTCCACAAGGTACTGCAATTAAACTTCTACGTAATGGTGTAGAAACAACGTACAAAAAAGGTATTGGCGCACACGCTAATTCACAAGTTGTATATGATGTAGAAGGTAAGGGTTATGATTACTTTGAAAGTTATATCGGTATCGACCAAGCCATGAAAGGTAACAATTCATCTGCTAGATTTGAAGTTTGGGTAGACGATCAAAAAGTTTATACAAGTGGTATATTCGGTTCTGGTACAGAGCATGAGTTTATCAAAATACCAATTAAAGATGATGCTAAAACAGTTAAATTGGTAACAACAGATGCTGGTAGAAACGGAAATGAAGCTGACCATACAGTTTGGGCGGATGCAAAGTTCACACGTGATGAAAGTAAGCCAGTTATCACGGTTACATCTGAAGCAACAAAAGTTGGAGAACCTATTG
>JBJEFO010000063.1:0-6308 GCA_051874135.1 Lysinibacillus sp. | reverse complement strand
GAGGAATTAGGGTTTTTAGAAAAAACACATACTTCCTCAGGCCGAGTTCCTTCTGAAAAGGGCTATCGTTTCTATGTGGATCATTTATTGCAGCCTCAAATCATGTCAGCTGATGAAGTTGTTCAAATTCAATCTGTTTTTAAACGTCAAATTGTAGAAGCAGAGCAATTGATACGGGAGTCGGCGAATATTTTGTCGGAACTAACGACATATACAACGATTTTACTTGGCCCAGATGGACAACATCATAAAGTAAAGAGATTTCAAATTGTTCCATTGTCAGAGCAAACAGCAGTAGCTATAATCGTGACGGACAATGGACATGTCGAAAATCGTATATTAACATTACCATCGGGATTTAGCCCTTCCGATATCGAAAAAATGGTCAATATTTTAAATGACCGTTTAATCGGTGTTCCGCTACAAGATCTTCATTTAAAACTTGAAATAGAAGCACTTGATGTTTTAAAACAACATGTAAATGCAGCGGATGCAGTCATTCAGTCTTTAATGCAAGTGACGAGTGGACAAAAGGAAGGAAAGGTATACTATGGTGGTAAGACAAATATGCTCAACCAACCAGAGTTTCACGATTTAAATAAGGTCCGAATGCTGATGGATTTAATCGATAAAGAAAGCCAAGTACAAAGCTTATTTAAGCCGAATGACGTAGGGATTCAAATTCGCATCGGTTCAGAAAATAATCATTTAGCGATGGAAAACTGTAGTGTTATTACTACATCATTTGGCACTGGAGAAGAGCGCGGTTCAATTGCAATTATCGGTCCAACTCGAATGGATTATCAACGTGTTGTGACAATTATCGATTTAATGCGTCGCGGTTTATCGAACGCCTTATCACAGCGGAATGACTGATTATAAGGAGGATATGACGTGTCTAATAAGACAGATCAAAAAGAAACAAAAGAAGAGTTAGAGCAAGAGTTTGTAGCTACAGAAGAAGTAGTGGAAGAAGGGGCAGCACAGCAAGAAGAGACAACGGAAGAAGTCGTAGTCGACGAAAAAGAGCAGAAGATTGCTGAATTAACAGCAAAGCTTGCAGAAGAAGAAAATCGTTATTTACGCTTACGTGCGGATTATGATAATACGCTACGTCGTCAAAAGCTTGACCGCGAAGCAGCTGAAAAATTCCGCGCACAAAGCTTACTGACGGATCTACTGCCAGTGCTTGATAATTTAGAAAGAGCATTACAAGTCCAAGTATCATCTGAAGACGCTACTTCATTATACAAAGGGGTAGAAATGGTTTATCGCCAGTTTTTAGATGCAGCAAATCGCGAAGGTTTAGAAGTGATTGTAACAGAAGGGCAGGCATTTGACCCGAATGTGCATCAAGCGGTAATGCAAGAGCAAGATGCGGAAAAAGATAGTGGCGTTGTATTACGTGAGCTGCAAAAAGGTTATAAATTGAAAGACCGCGTATTACGCCCAGCAATGGTTTCAGTAAACGAATAATAAATACTATCACAAATTGTGTGTAAATATTAGGAGGAAGATTAGTATGAGTAAAATTATCGGTATTGACTTAGGTACAACTAACTCTTGTGTTTCTGTATTAGAAGGCGGAGAGCCAAAAGTAATTCCAAACCCAGAAGGTAACCGTACTACACCATCTGTAGTAGCATTCAAAAACGGTGAAAAACAAGTAGGGGAAGTGGCAAAACGCCAAGCGGTAACAAATCCAAATACAATTATCTCTATTAAATCAAAAATGGGTACTTCAGAAAAAGTAACAGCTGAAGGAAAAGAATATACACCACAAGAAGTATCGGCAATGATTCTTCAATACTTAAAAGGTTATGCAGAAGAATATCTTGGCGAAAAAGTAACGAAAGCGGTAATTACAGTTCCTGCATACTTCAATGATGCGCAACGTCAAGCAACTAAAGACGCAGGTAAAATTGCTGGTCTTGAAGTAGAGCGTATTATTAACGAACCAACTGCAGCAGCGCTTGCTTACGGTTTAGATAAACAAGATGTAGATCAAAAAGTTCTTGTATTCGACCTTGGTGGCGGTACATTTGACGTTTCGATTTTAGAATTAGGTGACGGCGTATTCGAAGTATTAGCAACAGCAGGTGACAACAAACTTGGTGGTGATGACTTCGACCAAAAAATCATTGATTTCTTAGTAGAAGAATTCCGTAAAGAAAACGGTATCGATTTATCAAAAGATAAGATGGCAATGCAACGTTTAAAAGATGCAGCTGAAAAAGCGAAAAAAGACTTATCAGGTGTAACATCTACTCAAATTTCATTACCATTTATCACAGCGGGTGCTGAGGGTCCATTACACTTAGAAGTTTCTTTATCACGTGCGAAATTCGACGACTTAACTCGTGATTTAGTAGAGCGTACGATTGTTCCTACACGTCAAGCATTATCAGATGCAGGTCTTTCTGCTTCAGAATTAGATAAAGTAATCCTTGTTGGTGGTTCTACTCGTATTCCAGCAGTAGTAGAAGCAATCAAAAAAGCAACAGGTCACGAGCCACATAAAGGTGTAAACCCTGATGAAGTAGTAGCAATGGGTGCTGCTATTCAAGGTGGCGTATTAACAGGTGACGTACAAGATATCGTACTTCTTGACGTAACACCACTTTCACTTGGTATTGAAACAATGGGCGGTGTGTTCACGAAACTTATCGACCGTAACACAACAATCCCAACATCTAAATCGCAAGTGTTCTCAACAGCTGCTGATAACCAACCAGCAGTAGACATTCACGTATTACAAGGTGAGCGTTCAATGGCTGCGGACAACAAAACATTAGGCCGCTTCCAATTATCAGATATTCCACCAGCACCACGTGGAATTCCACAAATCGAAGTAACATTCGATATCGATAAAAACGGTATTGTATCTGTAAAAGCGAAAGACCTTGGTACAAACAAAGAGCAAACAATCGTAATCCAATCTGATTCTGGTTTAACAGATGAAGAAATCGAACGTATGGTTAAAGATGCAGAAGCAAACGCTGAAGCAGATGCAAAACGTAAAGAAGAAGCAGATCTTCGCAACGAAGCAGACCAATTAGTGTTCCAAGTAGATAAAACAGTAGCTGACTTAGGCGAAAACATCAACGAGGAAGAGAAAAAATCAGTTGAAGATGCACGCGATGAGCTGAAAAAAGCGTTAGAAGCAGGCGAAATTGAAGGCATTAAAGCTGGCAAAGAAAAATTAGAAGGTATCCTACAGCCTCTAATCGTGAAAATGTATGAGCAAGCTGCAGCTGCGGCACAAGCTGATGGAGCAGGTGCTGACGCTGGTAAAAAAGATGACGGTATTGTAGATGCTGATTTTGAAGAAGTAAAAGACGATAAATAATCGTTATGATATAAAATGCTGGGCAATACTGCTTCGGCTAGTGATGAAGTCAAAGACCGAAATGCCGGCTTTGACTTTTTCACTGTATAGCAAAAAATTTATATTATAAAAGTACTTTGCATATACATCATTTTTTTATCATGCTAAAATAAACGTTATGTAAAAAGAGCGGAGAGTGAACTATGAGTAAGCGCGATTACTATGAAGTGCTCGGCCTTGCAAAAGGGGCGAGTAAAGATGAGATTAAAAAAGCATACCGTAAATTATCAAAACAGTATCACCCGGACATTAATAAAGAACCAGGTGCAGACGAAAAATTTAAAGAAATTGCAGAAGCGTATGAAGTACTATCTGACGATCAAAAGCGTGCTCGTTACGACCAATTTGGTCACGAAGACCCACAAGCAGGCTTTGGCGGAGGCGGCTTCAATGGAGGCGCCGGTTTTGGCGGCTTCGAAGATATCTTCTCGTCATTTTTCGGTGGTGGACGTCGTCAAGATCCAAATGCACCGCGCAAAGGGGACGATTTACAGTTCCGTATGACAGTTGATTTTGAAGAAGCGATATTTGGAAAAGAAACAGAAGTGGAAATTCCGAGAGAAGAAATCTGTGATACGTGTAACGGTACGGGCGCAAAACCTGGTACAACTCCACAAACATGTTCGCACTGTAACGGTGCAGGAGAAATTAATCAAGCAGTCGATACACCATTTGGGCGCATGATGAACCGTCGTACATGTCCATCATGTCGCGGTGCTGGTAAAATCATCGTCGACAAATGTCCGACTTGTCGTGGTGCTGGGAAAGTACAAAAACGCAAGAAAATCAAAGTAAACATTCCAGCGGGTGTGGATGATGGCCAACAGCTGCGAGTTTCAGGTCAAGGGGAGCCAGGTATTAATGGCGGTCCAGCAGGCGATTTATATATTGTCTTTACAGTACGTGATCATGAATATTTCGAGCGTGATGGCGATGATATTTACTATGAGTTAAAATTAACATTCCCACAAGCTGCACTTGGTGATGAAATCGAAGTACCAACAGTTTATGGAAAAGTAAAACTAAAAATTCCAGCAGGTACACAATCAGGGGCGCAATTCCGTATTAAAGATAAAGGTGTAAAAAATGTTCATGGATATGGTACAGGACACCAATATGTTATTGCAAAAGTTGTCACACCGACAAAGTTAACAGAAAAGCAAAAGCAATTATTACGTGAATTTGCAGAAGTTAGCGGTGATATTCCAGAAGAACATGGAAGCTCATTATTCAACAAGCTATTTAAACGTAAATAAAAATAAAAAGGAGCGAATTGCAAGTGAAATGGACAGAGCTATCGATTTTAACGACGCATGAAGCCGTTGATGCTGTTTCAAACATCTTACATGAGGCAGGCGCAAGTGGTGTTGTTATTGAAGACTCAAAGGAATTAACAAAGGAACGTATTGATCAGTTTGGAGAAATTTACGCATTAAATCCAGATGACTTTCCGAAAAATGGAGTGGTAGTAAAAGCGTATTTATCCGCGACGAGCTTTTTAGCAGAGACGGTAGAAGAAATTAAACTTGCAATCGCCAATCTCGTAAACTTTAATATCAATATCGGGGAAAATATTTTAACGATTTGTGAAGTGGATGAGGAAGACTGGGCTACGGCTTGGAAGAAATATTATCATCCGGTAAAAATTTCAGAGCGCTTTACAATCGTGCCAACATGGGAAGACTATACGCCAGTTAGTTCAGATGAATTAATTATCGAATTAGATCCGGGTATGGCGTTCGGTACAGGTACGCATCCTACAACTGTAATGTGTTTACAAGCACTTGAAAAGGTCGTAAAAGAAGGCGACACAGTCATAGACGTAGGAACAGGTTCAGGCGTGCTATCGATTGGTGCTGCGATGCTTGGAGCGAAAAGTGTACATGCACTTGATTTAGATGAAGTAGCAGTAATAGCTGCACGTGAGAACATCGCAATCAATAAAGTAGATTCTGTTGTAGAAGTATTCCATGGTAATTTATTAGATACAGTAAAAGAGCCAGCTGATGTAGTAGTAGCGAATATTTTAGCGGAAATTATTATGACATTTACAGATGATGCATATTCCATCGTCAAACCAGGTGGCTTATACGTAACGAGTGGTATTATCGGTGCGAAAAAAGATGACGTAAAAGAAGCGCTTGTTAAATCGGGCTTCGTAATTGAAGAAATATTAATGATGGAAGACTGGGTAGCGATTGTTGCACGTCGTCCTTAAAAAAGCTAGTAGACAGAGTTATATGGCTTTGTCTACTTTTTTTCCGTTATTGAACGGAAAAGGCGAATAGAATCGAAAATTAGGCAATTACAATGACTGACTCGATATGAGCAAAAATGAATCCTAAATCCGCTGTCAAAAGGCTTACATTCTAACATGGATTGATTTCCGTTCTGGCTGGACGCTTTCCTGGGGGCACGGCTCCAACTAATTTTTTTCGGGAAACTCCCGAAAAAAATGGATTTTCCGCACGTGCTTATCCCCAAGGAGTCGCCAGCCGCCACTCCAATCAACTAGCTATAAAATGATTTTGCCATCCAAAAAATTATAGTGAAGAGTCAATAAAATATCATTACTTTTCCATAAAGTAAAAGAATGGAATAACCTCTTATTAAAATGTAAAGATGGATTCATTTTTGCCGAAGCGCGACACAGCCACAGGAGCCAAGGTTTCCTTTGCGACGAAAGCGAAGCGTCAGGAGCAGGAGTAGGAAATCCGAGTAGGCTTGCCTACTCTAGTTCCTACGGAGGCTGTGGCAAAGCGCGGAGGCTACGGACTTGAATAATGTTCAATAAAGGAAATAATTTTATTTAAATTTGATCGTTATTAGTTACTAATCTAAAAGGAGGAAAACAACATGCAACGTTATTTTGTTGACCAACCTGTAACGGAGACAGGCGAATATATGATCTCTGGTGATA
>JBJEFO010000062.1:0-6309 GCA_051874135.1 Lysinibacillus sp. | reverse complement strand
AAAAATAAAAAGAGAGCAAATGCTATGACATTTGCTCTTAAGGGGGAAATGAGAATGTTGCTGTGTTCAAAAATATTATTCCCACTATCATTAAAGGTAAACATTTTTCTTTGTAATTACTGAAAAAATTTTTTCAATTCTATTTCGTCTTCTTTTTCATCTATAGTAAGCATATCGTATTCATTAAGCAATTCATCTAGCCTTTTGCTCAGTTGAATTGTTTTAGTATTTCGAAAACCATACTTTAATCCAGATTCAATCATAAGCTCTCGCGTTTGTTCTAATTGCTTTAAAATGCCCTTATCCATAGATTCCCCCCCTAATTTTCATCAAACGTGATACAAGTATACCACAAATTGTATCATATTGGGAATAATTCATGTTCTTGGCACTTCTGAAAATGTAAAAACAATATTTCCACCTTGCTTTGCTTCTCCACGAAAATGTTTAAATTGTTTATCTTTCACTAGCACTTCTCGAAAATGTAAATATTCTGCTTTATTAATTTCAATACTGCTCACTTCGCCATTACGTAATTGGTTTAGCATTAGTGTATATTTTTCCATCATTTAAAACCACCCTATTTTAAAAAATCCTTCTAATAATATTATCAATTATTCAAAAAAACCCTTTACCTTTTCAGAAAGTTGATGCAAAATGGGAAGTATTAGTCGATAAAGGAGCTGACTGCCTGTGAAAATAGCTGAAGTAGGAAGTATTGTCGAATTCAAAGATGGTCTTCAAGGACTAGTTGAAAAGGTAAATGAAAACTCTGTCATTGTTGACCTAACAATTATGGATAATTTTCACGAACTCGAAATAGAAGAGAAAACCGTAATTAACCATAAACGTTATAAAATTTTACATACGTAACAATACTTAAATATTCTTTACTCCTTTTCATCTCCAAAAGATGATGAAGGAGTTTTTTTTTGCTACACTGTACCAAGGAGGGAAATAGAATATATGACAAAATTCAAAGAAACTATTGTGCTCCTTCTATCTTTAATTTTCATTTTTGCAATGCTCACTTATACGTTCCAAGAAGAAGCGATTTTCTGGTATTTATATGCTTTTACCCTACTTGTAGGAATTGCCGTTGCGCTCGTATTTGGAAAGTTTGAAGATCAACTTCCTACATGGAAATATTTAGTGTATGGTACAGGCTATGGAACGATAACATATGGACTTGTTAAACTGGGCTACATCATTCTACCGCATATTGACAATTCTGTTACAAAAGACGTTTCAAAGTTTTTATCAACGTACGGACCAACGAATATTTGGCATTATCTTATGCTCATTTTTATCGTCGTAGTCGGTGAAGAAATTTTTTGGCGTGGTTATGTTCAACAACAATTAAAACGTTTCACATCGCCCGTATATGCTGTTTTCGTTACAGCTATTTTATTTTCTCTTTCATTAGCAATTAGTGGCTTTATGCCTGGTGCTCTAGCAGCAATTGTTGCAGGGCTACTTTGGGGAGCACTTTATGAATGGAAAAAGAGTTTACCATTAGTTATTGTAGCGCATCTTGTATTTGTCTTGTTATTATTTTTAATTTTACCTATTATGTAATTAGAATGAAACTTACATCAATGGATAACGTCAAATAATTAACAAGGAGGAAATATGATGAAAAAATACACATTCGTTTTAACATCAGCACTTTCAGCAATGCTTTTACTCTCTGCTTGTAATTCAACAGAGGAGTCAAATCCTATTAACGAAGAAGAAACAACTGATTCTGTTAGTGAACAAACAGATACACAAAACAGTGCAAGTGACAGTGCAAATACAACGGTAGATAATTCTACCGAAGAAGCTACTCCATCTAATAATACAATTCAATACGTAAACAATGGTGAACAAAAAGAAGTCGAAACGACAATGACACAAAGTCCTGAGCAGGATTATGAAATCGCATTAGCACAAGGGTTCTCTGTTGTAGGTGAAGAACCTGGCCGTGATATGTTAGTATATGACGAAGACGACCAGTACTCAATGCGTATCGAAGTTTTTGCAAAAGATGAAACAAATTATGAAGAAATGGCACAACAAACCGAAAATACGGTAGCAATTACAGCTCCGGAAGGTCAGTATACACCATATGAGCTCGAATCATTATTAGCCTCACATAAAGATATTTTAAACGCAACTGGCTATGTTGTAACGTATACTGAAGATGATGATCAAGTCGTAACAGTCATTTTTGAAAAACAATCAAAAATTGTCCGCTTAACGATTTTTGATACAACTGCAGCAGAAATGACGAATGCCTTTTTACAAATGGGCTTCACAATTCAATAGCACATTAAAAGGACAACGTTTAGCCTCCATAAGCTAAACGTTGTCCTTTCTTATGCAAAATGCCTATAAACCTTATGTTATCCTATTCGAAAAAAGTTCGCGCATAGTGCACAATCTCGTTTAATAAGATAAATCTTTAATTGACAATCCCAACTTCTTCAGCAATTCTATAGCCATATCTTTTTCCTCTGGTGTTAATACATCCATCATTTCATGTAACTGTTGCTCATGCTTCGGAAAAATTTCACTCATAAATGCAGCACCCTCTTCAGAAATTTCTGCATATGTAACACGGCGATCTGTAGGGCAAGACACACGATTTAAGTAACCGCGCTTCTCAAGCTTATCTACTACATACGTAATAGAGCCGCTAGCGAGTAAAATTTTATTGCCAATTTGTTGCAAAGGCTGTCTACCCTTATGAAATAACAATTCTAATACAGCAAATTCAGTTGGATTTAAACCATTTTGTTGAAAAAATTGATTTGTCGATTCATTAATCGCTTTATGTGCACGTGATAGTACAATAAACAGTTTGAGTGATTGTTTCGTATCCTCGTTTGTCATTGACAAATCATCCCCTACTTTTGTTATAACTGCTATTATAGCGATTAACAAAAAGTTTTGTCAAAATGAATTTAGCCAAACAACAAATTCATCGATTGATTATTCGGCTGTTTAGTCAATGCATTCGGGAATATTAATATAAAAGTTGTTCCTACATTTAGCTCACTTTTTACCTCAATTGTACCGTTAAAATCATCAACCACTTTTTTTACAAGCGGTAAACCGAGTCCTGTTCCTTGCTCTTTCGTTGTAAAGAATGGGCTAAATAAGTTTTTACGCGTTTCCTCATCCATGCCAATCCCTTTATCTTGTACATATATTTGTACATCTTTGGCCGTTGCAAACAATTGAATCGTGATTGTACCACAGTTCTCCGTCGCTTGAATAGCGTTCTTTAATATATTGATGAGCATTTGCTTTAAACGTACATTATTTCCTAAAATAACATGCTGCATTTGGTCATCATATTGTAGTTGTAATATTACTTCATGCATTAATGACTCAAATTGCATAAAGTCTATTACCTCTTTTGCTATTTCAACTAAATCGACTTTCTGTACGGATATTTTGCGTGGACTCGATAAAAACAATAAATCTGATAAAATCATATCGAGACGTTGAAATTCAGATTCCATAATTGTAAAGTAATGCTCTTGTTCAGTAGGTGCTTCACTTTTTAGTAGCTCTACAAACCCTTTTAAAGCCGTTAGCGGATTGCGAATTTCATGCGCAATGGAAGCGCTCATTTGGCCAAGCTCCTTTAAATAACTCTGTTCCTTTAGTTCCCCTTGCAATTTCATATAAGGCGTATGATCAAAAATAGAGATAATATATAATTGACTAGTTATATCAAAAAACACTTTCAATTCATAGTAAAGTGGCTCGCTATCTTCACCTTTTTGAATAAGTAGTGACGCCTTCTCTCTTCTTTGAAGCTTACTAAAAAAATGAACAGCAAGTTCTCTATCATACGTGAAAAACTTAATTAATTGACTATAATGTTTAGTTAGTACTTCATTTTTGCTACAACCTATATATTGTAACGCTTTTTGATTCACATCTAATACATAGCCATCCGTAGTTAACATCATAATCCCTAAATCCATGGAATTAAACATTGACATAGCAGGCCAACTTTCGCTCATTTGTAGCGGTTGCTTTGCAACTTGCAATGTAGCGATGACAATATCATGGAGTTCATCATAACTACCATGTACCGTAACGAACGGTTGTGCAAATGTTTTCAATTGTATTTCGCAATGCCCTTGAGAATGATTGCGAACCTGTTCAATGAACTGTTGCCATATGTGAAGTGAAGCTTCATCAATCGGCAATAAATGATCATCTTTATTATCATTAAATTCAAGTAATACTTTTGCTTTTTCATTTGCAAAAATAACTTCTCTCAAACTAGTTACAAAAATTATTGATTCATTCGTAAAATGCAAATCATGGTGAAAAGTCATGCTGGAGGCTGAACCCATTTTTATTCCTCCTATTCTTCTCATGTATTAAATTTCTTATTTTATAACATAATCTCTTTGTACATACACAATATTTCTGTTTTCACTAATTCAATAGTTAAAATTAATTAAATTATCACACAATTGAAATTAGAAGAAAATGGGCAATTCTTATCATATTGTTCCTTAAGTCATACACTGATACAATAGAGTTATGAAGGAGAATTTAACTATGAAAATTATTTTAGCTACACTCAATGCCAAATATATTCATACGAATTTAGCGATTCGTTATTTAAAAGCTAGTGCACGTCCTGAGTTTGACCCAGAGCTTGCAGAATATACTATTAAAGATCCCGCATTTAATATCGTTTCGGATTTATTCCAGAAGAAACCTGATGTTGTCGGATTTAGCTGTTATATTTGGAATATAGAAGAAACATTAAAAGTGATTCGGATGTTAAAAACAGTACTCCCTAACACTAAAATTGTACTTGGTGGTCCTGAAGTATCTTACGATGTCCATGATTGGCTTCGTAAAGTCCCAGAAATTGACTTCATCATTATGGGCGAAGGTGAAATTTCATTTAAAGAATTAATGCATTATTTCAATGGAGATATTGCGTTAGAAGATGTACGAGGCATTTGTTACTTAGAAAACGGGAAAGTTAAAATACACGCACAGCCTCCAAAAATTGATTTACGTGAACTCGCATCACCATTCCGCTTCGAAGAGGATTTACCGCACCTTGGCAAGCGCATCCAATATATCGAAACATCTCGTGGATGTCCGTTTAGCTGTCAGTTTTGTTTATCCAGTATCGAAGTCGGTGTTCGTTATTTTAACCGTGAAAAAATTAAAGAAGATATTCGTTTCTTAATGGATAACGGCGCACGTACGATTAAATTTGTTGACCGTACATTTAATATTAGCCGCAGTTATGCAATGGAAATGTTCCAATTTTTAATTGATGAACATAAACCAGGAGTTGTATTCCAGTTTGAGATTACAGCAGATATTATGCGTCCTGAAGTGATTCAATTTTTAAATGATAACGCACCAGCTGGTCTATTCCGCTTTGAAATCGGCGTACAGTCGACAAATGACTTAACAAATGATTTAGTGAAACGTCGTCAAAACTTCGAAAAGCTAACACGCACTGTCACAATGGTTAAAGAAGGCGGTAAGATTGATCAACATCTTGACTTAATCGCTGGTTTACCTGAGGAAGACTACAACTCTTTCCGCAAAACATTTAATGACGTATTTGCGCTGCGCCCTGAAGAATTGCAGCTAGGATTCTTAAAGCTACTTCGTGGAACAGGACTGCGTTTAGAAGCACAAAAATACGGTTACACATATGTTGACGTAGCACCGTATGAAATTTTCTCAAATAATGTATTACCGTTTGATGACATTGTGCGAATTAAACATGCCGAAGACGTGTTAGAAAAGTATTGGAACGCTCATCGTATGGACGCAACGATTGAATATTTAGTAACGGATGTATTCGATACACCATTTGACTTCTTCCAAAACTTCGGTACGTATTGGGAAGAGCGTGGCTGGTCTCGTATCGGACATCAACTTGAGGACTTATTTATGCGACTATTAGATTTCTTAAGTACTTTACCACATGTTGATTTAGGAATGGTTAAAACGTTAATGTTAATTGACTACTTCAAACCCCAATCCTTTATCCCACGTAAAACATGGTGGAAAGAGCGCGTCGCTGAAGATCAGTTGAAAGCGTTATATGCAGCCATTCGTCAAGATGCTACTGTAGCAGGTAAAGAATTTGCTGAGATGAATGTAAGTGAAAAAGATTTATTCAAGCACTCACTTATTACCCCTTCAAGTATTTCCTATAAAGACTTACAAAAGGGGCGTGTCGTAAAACAAGACGGTTATCTTTTCACATACTTCCGTCAAGGCCAAGCACCATATATGGCGGATATTAAACTGTAA
>JBJEFO010000061.1:0-6327 GCA_051874135.1 Lysinibacillus sp. | reverse complement strand
CTATCGTACCATTCATTTTTAAATTAGGCACTTGTTAATGTTTATTTCCGCAAATAGTTAACTTCTGTAAAAAAGGCAAAGAAGGAAACTGAGCCTTCTTTACCTAGTAGTTTAATTAAATAAATAATCACGCATCGTTTCGAATGTATTTTCAATGGCAGATTTCAGTGATTTTTGATCTTCTCGCACACAAGCTTGTGCTTTTTCAAGTGTAATTAAAGCATTCTCTAAAAATAATTCCTTTTGTAAATCTTTATGTAGGGTCGTTAGCACTAGCGCCTTATTCCAATACCAGCGAGCATTGTGTGGATCGAGTTCAATGGCGCGCTCTAAATAAGCTAACACTTCAAACGGTGAATAGCTAACTCGATTCATCGTTTGTGCAGCAATGCCGTAATACACAGCATTATTCGGATTATGTTTTACAGCTTGAATAAAACAATGTACGCTTTCATCATAATGATGTGCATATAAAAATAATTGTCCTTGCGTAAAGAACGACTGCGCTTTTTCCTCGTCCGTTCCCTCTTTTGCTAGACGCTCAAGCTCTTTAATACGAAGAGAAAATGCTTGTTCATCTTTAATCGCGCGAATTTCTGCTACTTCATCCATTTCAGCATACGTTTCATCTGCACGTTCTTCATTTGCTTTTACTTTTGTTGTATAGTTAGGAACTTCTCCAACACCGTAGCGCTCATACATCGCTATAAACTGCTGTGCTGCTTCAAACTCCGGTGTCCCCTCTTTTACTTGTTTCGCCGCAGCCAAACTTAAATGTACGTGACCACTATAAAAATATTGTTCCATTTCATGCATAGTTGAAACCCCTTTACCTATATCATTTATCCGTAAGTATAACATGACTTCAATTATACTGACCATGTTTGGGATGATAATAGCCAACTCGATTTTATTAGCCAATTTCGGGTACATATTAGCCAATCTCAAGCATTTAATAGACAATCTCGGATACTTAATAGACAATCTCGAGCATTTAATAGACAAACTTGGATACTTAATAGACAAAACCAAGCATTTAATAGACAATATCCATTCACTTTATCCGCTCTGCTATCCCGTACCAAATACGTACAATTGATTCGGCTTCTTTAAACAATGCTTGATATACTCTGCCGCATGCGTCGCGTATAAAACGCTCGTCTTTATCGATAGGCACAATTCCCCTACCGACATCATTACAAACGCAAATAACTTTCACTTGCATTGAAAGACGCGTAATTTGCGCTACAATCGTCTTAGCTACTTCTAACTCATCCATTTGTCTATACGTCAAGACAAGTTGTTCAAAATTAGAAATAATAACGGTTTTACACGCCTCACTTGGTATTTCGCCGCTATATTCCTCATAAGGTTCATTTGCTAATTGTGCTAGTACATATTGTCTTTTACCGTTATAGGCTCCTCCGAATACGATATGCATGTTTTTCCTCCGTCTAGTACAAATGTATAAATCGTCCGATGTGCTGCATGTACATCATGAAAAGCTTTGTTTAAATAATTTGCTAAAATTGCCTTTATAACGCCCCCGTGGACGATGAACGTTACTTCTTCCTTGTCTGCTATTACTTTTTGAAAGGCCGTTAAAATACGGCGCTCAAACACTTGTAAGCTCTCTCCATTCGGTGGTGCAACTGACAATGGATCATCAATCCAAGCACGATACAATGAATTGTTTTTTAGCTCATCATACGTTTTCATTTCAAAATCACCGAAATTCGTTTCACGAAGCTGTGCATTCGCTATAAATGGCACGTCCCTAAAATAACAAGCTGCCGTTTCTTCACAACGCTTTAAATCACTTCCGTAAATTACGTTAGGGGTAAACCGAATATCAGCACTTACCTGCCGAATAATAGACTGATCTGTCCAGCCAATATAACGACGCTCTATATTTGCTTGTGTTAGCTCATGTCTTATAAGGCGAATAATAGTACGAACCATAAAAACAACTCCGCTCCTTCAAAAATAGCACCTAATAAGTCACCCGAAATCCCGCCGAAATTCCGCTTCGCCCATGAACGATAAACCAATGTAAATACGAGTAAACATGCACTTAATAACAGCACGATCCACTGTTGTAACACGAGGGCTAGTGCAACAATCGCTACAAAATAAATAATTGTAATCCAAATAAGCAGTCGTTCATTTACTGCTTTTTTAAAGTAACTAGCAATGCCCGTTTCTTTTGAAGTATTTGTTGTAACAAATACTAATAACACTGCCTGACGTGCGATAAACGGAATGATGATGACAAACAATAGAGGCAAGCCGCGCAGTAATAATTCATATAAAACGCCAATTTTTAATAGCACAAACAATACTAGCGTCATAGCGCCGAACGCACCGATACGGGGGTCGTCTAATATTTCAAGCCGTTTCTTTTGGTCGCGATAAGAGAAAAATGCATCTCCCGTATCTACAACACCGTCCATATGTAATCCCCCCGTCATAATAAAATGGAGCACGACGAGTAATATCGCTGTAAATAATGGTGACAGTTCAAAATATGTATCGTTTAACATAAGAAATCCCGCTAACAATCCGCCCATCCCTAAGCCGATTAATGGAATTGCACTGTACATAATTGTTGCGGATTTATTTGTCATTTGAAATGACTTTTTGATTGGCAATGCCGTAAAAAATTGCAGTGCTAATATATAGCCCGTTATGATTTGTTTCAACCTTTCCACCTCTTGACAAGCCCATATTCTAATTCATACGCTTCATCACAAAACGCGACAAGCCACTGATTTAACTCCCCTAAAAGTTGCTGATAACGTGCTGTAAATTCATACGGTGAAATTCCTGCATCTAACACTTCGTTGGATACGAGTACGACAGAAATCCCATCGGTACGCCACTGTTGCAACTGCACTTTAAACTGCGCCAGCATGTCTGGGGCAGGGAGGTTTTCGACAAGGATATTCGTTAGCCACGTCGTAATACAGTCCCATAGCAATATGTGACTCGTATCAAACTGTTGAAATGTTTGCGGAAACGTATTTGGTACTTCTACTGTTAACCACGAAGCGTGTTGACGGTCTTGCTGATGTCTTTTAATCCGCTTTGCCATTTCTTCATCAAATGCTACACCTGATGCGATATAAACAGGCTGCCTTTGTTTTTTATGCTGCATGATGTAATTTTCAGCAAAGGCACTTTTGCCACTTCGTACACCACCTGAAATAAACACACAACGTCCTTGCATCGATCCAGTCCCCTTTTTTGCATAATATGCTTACTGTAGCATATTTCATTTTACTAGTGACTACGAAACGACGGAAAACGATGAATAGTATCACAACTTCGGCTAATCTCGTTTAAATTTTAATACAATAAAAACAAAAAAGAGACTTCGCTTACGAAGTCTCCTCGGTATGTAGCTACTACAGCTTTTTGATAAGCGCGTATAAAGTTTCTGTTAACTCTTCATCATAGTTTGCAAGCTCTACTAAGTTTTCCATACGCTCATGTAAAATTGGTCTCTCGATAACTAGTTTTTCATGTAATACTTGTGCAATTAATTCGATGAAAACTTCATTACGAATTGCCATTGCTTCTTGTAAACGAGATTCTGTAATTTTACCAACTTTAGGTTTCTTTGCCATGTTGATACCCCTCCTAGATATTTATGCATAACTATTTTAGCATAACCACCCTATTTTTGGGCAACTTTATTGGAAAATAATCTAATTCAACACTCAAATTCACTGACAATTCGGGCACTTACCATATATTTCAAATTTATGTGCCTCTATTTCATATCCCGGAAGCTTCTCTTCCAATAAATCCATCGGGCAAAGAGATAGCTCTTTCACGTTCCCACATTCCATACAAATAAAATGATGGTGATGATGATCTGATTCGCAGTGCATGCGGAAGTTACGTTCACCGTTCAGCTCTGTTTCTTCTAAAATGCCAAGCTCTACAAATGTTGCCAGATTACGATAGATTGTATCAAAGCTCATCCCTGGGAATTGTGGTTTTAATACAGTTAATAAATCCCGTGCAGTTAAATATTTGCTCGTTTCTGCAAACATATTTAAAATCAGTTCTCGTTTATCTGTTTTTTTATAGCCATTCTCTTTTAAAATTTCCCAAGCACGTGTGACATTCATCAGTTATACTCCTTTTGCAGAAAATTGTACGAATAATTTTTTCGCTAAAATGACAATAAGTAAGATAATAATAGACGTTACAACAATCGTTCCACCTGGCGCTAAATTTAAGTAAAACGCGCTAACTAAACCAATAACGACAGATAATTCACCAAAAACAATCGAATAAATAATCGCTTCTTTAAAGCCTTTTGCCAAACGCATAGCCGCTGCTACCGGTAACGTAATCAAACTTGATACAAGTAAAATACCAACGATACGCATACTTGCTGCAATGACAAGTGCTACAACAATCATAAATAAAAAATGAATCCATTTAGCTGGTAGACCGCTTGCTTTCGCATACTCTTCATCAAATGACAGCACGAATAATTCTTTAAAGAACGCAAATAAAAAGATGAAGACAACACTCGCTACAGCTAATACAATATATAAATCCTGTCTTGATACAGCGGATACAGATCCAAATAAATAACTCATTAAATCCGTATTAAAGCCGCTTGCAAGGGAAATAAAAATGGCACTAACACCAAGTCCCCCCGACATAATAATCGGAATAGCAAGCTCCTCGTAATGCTTATACAGTCTGCGCAAGCGTTCAATTAAAATCGAACCGCTAACCGATGCAACAATACCTAAATAAATCGGATTTAATGTTGCTAAGCCCACAAACGACTGGCTTAAATACAAACTACCTGCAATCCCTGCAAGTGTCACATGTGATAATGCATCCGCAATCAAAGACAAACGACGTACAACGATAAAAACCCCTAAAAGCGGTGCAATCACACCAATAATCATTCCTGATAAAAACGCATTTTGTAAAAATTCATATTTCAATAATGCTTCAATCATCTGCCTACTCCTTAGTGAATCTTTCGAACCGCGTGTCCGTACCAAGCATCAAGTTCTGCTTGACTGATTGCGTCAAAGTCATTTTTATAGCCGTGGAAATGAATCGTTTGATTTAAACAAGCTACGTGACTAATACGATTAGATACCGTATCGACATCATGTGTTACTAAAATCATTGTAATATGTTGTTCCTCATTTAGCTTTGCTAGCATATCATAAAATGCTTGCACATTTTCATGATCAATCCCAACAGTTGGTTCATCTAAAATTAGTAGCTTCGGTTCTGCTACAAGAGCACGTGCAATAAATACTCGCTGCTGCTGTCCACCAGATAACTGGCCAATATTACGTTTAGCGAATTGTTCCATACCGACTGCCTTTAGCGCATTTACTACATGTTCATCTGCATCTTTCGGCAGACGTTTAAATAAACCCGTTTTTTTCGTAAGACCCGATCTCACAACCTCTTGAACCGTCGCAGGAAAACCTGAATTAAAAGCATTTGATTTTTGCGAAACATAGCCGATTAATTCACGATTTTTAAAGTGATTGGATGATTGGCCAAACAATTCTATTTCACCACTCATCGGTTTTAATAAACCAAGTATTAATTTTAACAGTGTCGATTTCCCCGATCCATTTGGCCCTAGCAATGCTAGAAAATCGCCCTCTTCTACACGAAACGAAATGTTTTTTAACACTTGCGTATAATCGTATTGAAATGACACATTTTTCAGTTCAATTATTGTTTTCGTCATTGTTTTTCTCTTCTTTCCAATTCAAAATCATTACGATTTACAACAAGTTAGTATAAGTGAAACTTTGCGCTTTGTAAAGGTTTTACGCTTGAAAGGATGATATTTTGAAAAATCACGAATTGTTTAATTTTATGATGACAGGCTCAAAAACAGAGGTAAGACAGTACTTATTGCAATACGATATTGATATATCTAAAAGTGAAATAAAAAAATTGCGCACTGTATTCGCCGATGCAAGTCCTCTTTGGCTCATTACAGGAGTTCCTGAAAGCGTCGTAAATAATGCGATCACAGTAATCGGCACAAAAAAATATGAAAGCTTAATGAAACGATTACAATCCGTAGAGGGCGGGAAAAAATACGAAAAATTAATTAAACGTAATAAATAACTTATGTGTCGTTATTTTTCTTCGCTTTTGAAAATCTGTTTTACGATGAATTTGCGCCACTAAATCGAGAAAGAGTGCTTGAAAAACATCGGTTGGGATCTGGCTTAACCGGCGTCCCAACTGTGAAAAGTTAATCGAGTCTAACTGGGTTGCCTGTTGCAGTTCTTCTGAAAATACACAATCGCT
>JBJEFO010000060.1:0-6414 GCA_051874135.1 Lysinibacillus sp. | reverse complement strand
TATTTGCTTCTGCCATACATACCAACTCCGTTTTTTGAGTTTAGTATTTGTTAATAAGGGAGGTTTTTTACATAAAGCAAGTAAATTTTAAAATAGAGCAAGTAATTTTGAAAATAAGGCAAGTAAATCAAAAAATAAAGCAAGTAAATTTTAAAATTATGCAAGTAAATCAAAATACCACTTCGTATTTTTTGACTTAAATCGGAAAAACTAATCGTTGCTAAGCAAAAATTCGAAGGAGGATTAATATGAAAAACATATTCGTAAAGTACGTTGTAGTAGTTGCATTCGTATTAGGTATGATTGTAAGTGTAACTATTCCGAATGCTCTTGCTACAGAATATCAAACGAACCTAGATACAGAAACGAAAAAACAAGTGGATGAAATTTTAGGCAATTTGAAAACAGAATTAGTTGCATTAGGCGTGACATTTCCGGACCATAAAGAGTTACACAAACAATACGATAATTTAGATGCTGAGACAAAAGCCAAGCTGAAGGAAATTAAGCAGCAAGTAAAAGAAGGCAAGCTGACAAAAGAGGAAGCTGCTGAGAAAATGAAGGAATTAGGAATCACGTGTCCACACAAAGAGGATTACAAGAATAAAATATTTGACGAGCTAGATGCTGAAAAGCGTAAAAAAGCAGAGGCATTGGTAGCAAATGCAACTGCACAATTAGAAAAGCTCGGTGTCAAATTCCACTTCGGTTTGTTAATGCATATGAAAGAGTAAAACTGATGATAAGAGCTTCTTCCATTTAAACTGGATAGGAGTTCTTTTTTCATCTAAATATGAAACCATTTTACATAAAATTCGTTCTCCTTTGCATAGGGAAATATTGGAGGTTTTTTATGCAAGCAGACATTTCAATTTTTTTAGCTTTAGGAGCAGGGGTTTTAACTTTTCTGTCTCCATGTGTATTTCCGCTATATCCAGCTTTTTTATCTTACATTACAGGATTGAGTGTAGGGGAAATTCAAAATGGAGAATTAAAAGGACAGAGAAAGGCGATTTTTCATACAATTAGTTTTTTAATCGGCTTTTCCGTCATTTATTTAGTACTAGGGTTTGGTACAGCTGAAGGGGCAACAAAATTAGAATCTTGGTATTTTCAATATGGGGATTTAGTAAGGCAAATCGGCGCATTATTAATGGTTGTTTTTGGCCTTGTAACAGTAGGTTTATTGCAACCAAAATTTATGATGAAGGAACGCAAAATACATATTCAAAATAAACCAGCCGGCTATATCGGTTCACTTCTTATTGGGTTAGCTTTTGCGATTGGTTGGACACCTTGTACAGGTCCCATTTTAGCCGCTACATTAACCCTTGTCGGAACAAACCCATCACAAGGGTTATGGTATATGGCAGCCTATATTTTAGGTTTTAGTATCCCATTTCTAGTCATGGCATTTTTCACTTCTAAATTCACTTGGATACGAAAATATAGTAATACTGTAATGAAAATAGGAGGCGGAATTATGATTGCTATGGGGCTTATTTTATTTTTCGATAAGTTTACTCTCATCAATTCCTTTTTCCAGCCATTTTTCGGTGATTTCCAAGGGTTTTAACACTCCAGTGAAACTTTTAATACGCCCAACCGACTAATAGTAAAAGGGGAGAGATGGAATGACAAAACGACTTATTTGGATTATTGGGGTTGCTACTATATTAAGTGCTTGTAATAGTGAAGTATCGGACAATCCATCGATACATATAAATGAAGAACTTAAGGCAACGAGTAATTTAGAAAGTATGAACAGTACAGTTATCCATATTACACATGATTCACACATTGTATTGCTAGAAGAACTGTTTCACAATGCTATCCAATTAGACGGCATTGTCAACATGGCAGATCCACAATACCGGATTCAACTAAGGGAGAAACAATATAACGTATGGTTTAATGAAGACGGTACAGCTGTATTTACGGATATAGAAGACACACATACTCTATACAAAATTTCAGATGCAGCTAAATTGAAAGAAATAATACATGAATATAGCTTTTCAATGAACGAAAGCCCACCTACATTAACGATAACAATCGGTGAACATATTATTCAAACTGCACTCGGTTTGCATAGTTGGAGCTATATCGATAGGAAAACAGGTGAACAAACAGGTATTGAGGCACAATCTTTGTCTCCAACTGAAATAGTGAATTTGGAAAATGCTAAATTAGTAGATCTTAACAAACCTATCAATTTGAATTTTGAGCATGAACCTGACCGGTATGATATAAGAATTTGGAGTAGTGATAATAAAGTATCGGCTACTTATAAAGATTTGAGTGACATAAAGGAAAAAGGAAAAATTGTCTGTGAAATCCTTGCTACGTGGCAACAGGGGACAGCTAGTTATGCTTTTGCGTTGGATATACAATGAAAGTATCTTTTTGAACTTGATATTTTTAGAGCCCTTTTCGATAAATGAGGGCTCTTTTTTCGTTAAGTGCTACAATTATTTAAGTTAAGTAGTATAACTTATTGTATTTTTATTCATATAAAATCTCTTCCAAAGTTGAAGAAATTTCAATGGGGTTTTCATCCATTTCCAGTGATTCGACTTGTTTAATTAAGCCAAATCCAGGCGCAAAATAGCGATACGATTTTGTGTCATCAGTTTCCTTCATTACTTCAATTACATCTGTAAATCGTTTAAACGGTGTGTCGACAGTGCTGTTTACATCTGTAATTGTCCAAGCGCCAAAAGAAGTACCTTGTTCAATCGGCAGTGCTAAATAAAGTTCGATGACAGGTAGTTTTGCAATGTCCCCAACGGTCATCGTCGGTTCCGTTACACCTTCATATACTAATTCAATTGCTTCATCTGTAATGCGATAAATTGAATACATGAAAACACCGCCGTTATCGATAGACGTTTGTACTATATGATCGGTTAGCCAAACGGTCTCCTCACTAAAAGAAGCAAATTCATTGCCTTCTCCGATAAATGTAGCATTCGTTTGATGCTCTTTAAAAAATAATTGCAATGGCGAGGCATGTTCATAAGCGTTTGCATAGGCAGCTGCTAAGTCTTTTGAATTTTCAATTGCCTCTTTAGAAGTAGCTGTAATATCAGCATGAAGAGGACTTTCCTCGACGTTACTACATGCGGTAAGCACGCCGCAAAGTAGTAATAAGTATACATATTTCATTTACGTCAACCTTTCATAATGAAAAATAATAGTGGATAGCTTTTCAATCTAGTGGAATAAAGTGTCGTTTAACTGTTCATGTAAAGGGTATTTAAATAGGAGTAAGAATTATAGGGGAATACTACGATTTATTGGAATAATATTCTTAAATTTTAAATTATTAAAAAGTGAATGGAAATATTATCTTTGAATAATATCTTTAGAAATAGTAATATAGCATTTGGACCATAATTAATATGATTTTAATATATGTTCCAAACTTGACAACTAGAATAGAAAGAGATGATTTTTTGAAGAAACTATTTTGTTCATTAATCGTAATGGTGTTAGCTTTTAGTCTATTATCATCCAATCAGACAGAGGCAAAAACATTTAGCGATGTGCCGTCTTCGAATACTTATTACAGTATTATCGATGTAATGAGTGATAGCGGTATTATTAATGGCTACAGCGATGGCACATTTAAGCCGAATAATACGATTACGCGTGCACATGTAGCTGTATTAATTAGCCGTGCGTTAGATTTAAAGCCAATTCGACCAGCTACAACATTTAGTGATGTACCAAAATCACATACTTATTACAATGAGATCATGGCATTGTACCGAGCGGGCATTGTCGATGGTTCAAACGGTAAATTTAATCCAAGTGGTTCGTTAACTCGTGGGCAATTAGCAAAAATTTTAACGAATGCTTTTAGCTTACAACAGCAACAAACTACGGCATTTAAAGATGTACCAACATCGCACCACTTTAATCCTTACATTGGCGCTCTAGCAGCAAACAATATTACAACTGGTTATACAGACGGTACATTTAAACCAAATACGACAGTTAGTCGTGTGCATTTTTCAGTGTTTATGTACCGTGCGATGTATAAAGATTTAAAGAAGATGAACGTCCATTTCATCGACGTTGGCCAAGGGGATTCTATTTTCATTCAATCACCGAACGGCAAGACGATGTTAATTGATGGAGGTACTGCTTCTGGAGGTGACAACGTAGTTGCTCACTTGAAGTCACTCGGTGTATCAACAATTGACTATGTTGTAGCGACACATCCTGATGCAGACCATATCGGTGGATTACTCGATGTATTTGCCGCATTTAAAGTGAATAATTTTGTACACAGCGGTAAAACGCATACAAGTGCAACATTCGAAAAGCTATTAACGGCAGTCATTAATGAAGGCTCGAAGAATATAGAACCTGTGACAGGCGATATGATTCCGTTAGATAGCACTGTCAAAATTCAAGTATTACATGCAAATAAATATGCGAGTGACAATAACGATGCTTCGTTAGTATTAAAGCTTACTTATGGAAATGTATCGTTTATGCTTATGGGCGACGCAAGTAAAGAAATTGAAACACAAATTGCGTCTAAATATAATGTTTCTGCACAAATTTTAAAAGCAGGACATCACGGTTCAAATACAAGTAGTGGATTAAGCTTTATGCAAAAAGTAAATCCGAAAGCGGTTATTTTATCGTATGGGGAAGGTAATAGCTACGGTCATCCACATAGCGAAGTATTAGCGAACATTAAAGCGATTGGTGCACAGGGCTATTCAACAGCTGTAAGTGGTTCGGTTATCGTGACAACTGACGGTGTGACATATTCGGTAAATGCAAAACCAATGTCAAACAGTCAAACGCCAACTACACCACCGACGAACCCAACACCAACTCCACCATCAACGGGAGACCCATCGTCAGGTTATTATGTCATTCCGGGTGCGCCAACATCATTCCCAAATTGTACAGCAATGCGTGAATACTATCCGAATGGGGTAGCAAGCTCGCATCCAGCTTATGAAGCAAAGCATGACCGAGACAAAGACGGCTGGGCATGTGAAAAATAAAGTGAAAGCAGTCTATGGGATTTACTTCCCTAGGCTGCTTTTTTTCATTGAAAAAGGAAGCATAAACTAAAAACGGTTATGAAATACTAATAGTAGTATGAAGGAAGAGGTGACAACATTGGGAAATCAAATGCCACACGAAGAAGGATTTGATCATAGTTTTAATTTTTTAAGAGAAGGCTATGAATTTATATTAAACCGCAAGACAAAGCTCCAGTCGAATATTTTTGAAACAAAAATATTAGGAAAAAACGTAATTTGCTTAGTTGGAGAGGAAGCAGCACAACTATTTTACGATACCGATAAATTTGAACGGGGTGGTGTTGCAACGAAGGGCATACTTACAACCTTGTTTGGTGAAAACAGTGTCCAAGTGTTAGACGGTGAAAAGCATCGCAATCGCAAAAAGATGCTCATGTCTGTCATGACACCGAATGAAATAAATCGAATGGTAGAGATTACAAAAACTCAGTGGGAGCTATCGATTGATCGGTGGAGTAAAGCTGAAAAAATCGTTTTTTATGAAGAAATGAAGCAACTGTTTTGCGAAGCAGCGTTTAGATGGATCGGTTGTCCGTTACAGGAAAAAGATGCGAAGAAAATAACGAAGGAATTAGCGTCAATCTTTGATACACCAATAAAGTTCGGTGCTGTAAGCTGGATTACGAAAAACTATCAAAATAAGCTTGAAAAAACGTTTGAACAATACGTGCAAAATACACGGGATGAAAAAGTAAAATTTCCACATGACAGCGTTTTTCATCAATTTTCATTCCATAAAGATGAAGAAGGACAATTGTTAGATAAGCGAATTGTCGCAAATGAAATCATCAACTTGCTAAGACCAATTGTCGGCATTGCCATTTATATGAATTTTATCGTATTAGCACTGCATGAGTTTCAAGGTGAGAAAGAAAAAATAAAAAATCACCGAGATTACCAGGCAATGTTTATCCAAGAAGTGCGAAGATTTTATCCGTTTATGCCGTTTGCTGCAGCTACGGTAAAACAAGACTTCACATGGAACGGTTATCAATTTACAGCAGGAACACTCACACTACTAGATATTTACGGTACAAATCATGATCCGAATGTGTGGGAAAATCCGAATGAATTTAATCCGGAGCGTTTTGCGAATTGGCAAGGAAGCCCGTTTAGCTTTATCCCACAAGGGGGCGGTGACTACTTTTTAGGTCACAGGTGCGCAGGTGAGCACATGACGCTTGAGCTGATGAAAGTTGGACTTGATTATTTAGTCAACAAAATCGAATACAACGTTCCACAGCAAGACTTAAGCCTCGATTTAAGCGACATCCCAAGTATGCCAAAAAGCAAAATTATTTTAGACAATGTGAGACGAAAAGCGGAGAATATACAGTGA
>JBJEFO010000059.1:0-27383 GCA_051874135.1 Lysinibacillus sp. | reverse complement strand
GAAATGTCCAACGTAGATTTATCAGAAGAATTCACAGAGATGATTGTTGCGCAGCGTGGTTTCCAGGCAAACTCTCGTATTATTACAACGTCAGATGAAATTCTTCAAGAGCTTGTAAACTTAAAACGTTAATTTATTAAAATCATAGATTCATTGCAAAGGAGGGTCGGGCCGGCTCTCTAGGTAGGTCCGGCCCCTTACAATGATTGAAGTAACTCGCCTTAATGGCAAAGCGTTTTCTATTAATGCTTTATACATAGAAACAGTCGAGGCTTTTCCGGACACAACGATTACGCTAACGACTGGGCGTAAATTTATCGTTTTAGAATCTGAAAAAGAGGTGCGAGCACGGATTGTAGCGTTTTACCGACAAATTCAAGTGCTTTCAAACCCACATCTAAGAGGTGATGAAGATGAAGAAGAATAAATTGTTGACGATTATGCTCGCCATTATTGCAGTAATCGCTTTTATCGGTGTTATTGCATATGTTCTTTTAACGCAACTAAATGGGGAGGCAAAAGAATCAAAGGAAGCAAAGATTGAGGAAGTTCTATTAGCTTCGGTTGATATTCCTGAAATTAGAACGAATTTAGTAGACGGTCACTATGCAATTTTACAAATGAAAATAACAACAGATAGTAAAGATGCAGCAAAAGAATTAACACAACGTATTTTCCAAGTCAATAACCTTGCGATTCAAGAGTTATCGGAAATGACAGAAGAAGATTTAGAAGGTAAACAAGGGAAAATTTTATTTGAAAAGGCAATTAAGGCAAAAATGAATGAATTGATGCAAGAAGGAGAAATACAACAAGTTTATATTACCTCTTTCCTTGTTCAGTAAATAGAAATAGTTTGAAATAGGAGGTGGGCAAATGGCCGGAGATGTGCTTTCCCAATCCGAAATTGATGCATTGCTCTCAGCAATCTCTACTGGGGAAATGTCAGCCGATGAAATGAAAAAAGAAGATGAGGGAAAAAAAGTTAAAATTTATGACTTTAAACGTGCTCTTCGCTTTTCAAAGGATCAAATTCGAAGTTTAACGCGTATTCACGAAAACTTCGCGCGATTACTAACGACATTTTTCTCAGCACAGCTTAGAACATATGTCCAAATTACAGTTGCTTCGGTTGACCAAATTCCATTTGAAGAATTTGTTCGCTCGATTCCCAATATGACATTAATAAATGTGTTTGAAGTACCTCCATTAGATGGTAACATTTTAATGGAAATAAACCCTAATATTGCCTACTCGATGTTGGACCGATTAATGGGTGGATCAGGCGCTAGTCATAGTAACGTCGATAACTTAACAGAAATTGAAACGAAAATTATGACAAATTTGTTTGAGCGCTCATTCGATAACTTACGCGAAGCATGGGAAAATATAGTGGAAATTGATCCGATGTTAATTGAACTTGAAGTAAATCCACAATTCTTACAAATGATTTCACCGAATGAAACGGTGGTAGTAATTTCACTAAATACAATTATTGGTGAAACAACGGGTATGATTAATATTTGTTTACCGCATGTAGTATTAGAACCAATTGTGCCAAATTTATCAGTTCGCTACTGGATGCAATCAAATACAAAGGAAATGTCACCCGAGCAAACTAAAACGCTTGAAAATCGCGTGAAACAATCTGTATTGCCAGTAGTGGCAGAGTTGGGAACTACTTCAATTTCAGTTGAAGACTTCCTTATGATGAATATGGGGGATGTTATTGAGCTGGATCAAAAAATAACAAATCCACTTATTCTGAAAGTAGGAGATTTACCGAAATTCACCGTGCAGCCTGGTAAGTTAAATAAAAAAATGGCTGTTCAAATATTGGATCCGTTGAAAGGAGGAGACGATGATGATGAGTGATGAAATGCTCTCCCAAGAAGAAATTGAAGCCCTATTAAGAGGGGAAACATTAGAAGATAAATTAGTAGATACAATGACAGATGATATTAAAACAGATGATGTACCTAATATCGAAGACTATTTAAACCCAATTGAACAAGATGCGCTTGGTGAAGTTGGAAATATTTCTTTTGGTAGTTCAGCAACTGCGCTATCTGCTTTACTCGGACAGAAGGTAGATATAACGACACCTAGTCTTAGTATGATTAATCGTAATAAACTGGAAGAGGAGTTTCCTCATCCTTATGTAGCTATACAGGTAGAATATACAGTTGGATTAATCGGAATGAACCTGTTAGTTATTAAACAGTCTGATGCAGCAATTATTGCCGATTTGATGTTAGGAGGCGATGGTCTTAATCCGAAGCCTGAACTAGGTGAAATTCAGCTAAGTGCTGTACAAGAAGCAATGAACCAAATGATGGGTTCTGCTGCAACATCTATGTCAACAGTATTTAATCAAAAAGTGGATATTTCACCACCGACAATTGATTTAATGAATATTTCTCAAAATGAAGGACGAGATAATATTCCGAATGATGATTTACTTGTTAAAGTTTCGTTTAGACTACGCATCGGTGAGCTAATCGATTCAAATTTAATGCAATTATTACCTTTAAACTTTAGTAAAAAAATAGTAAAGTCATTAATGGGAGAAAGTGATGAAGAGCTAGCACCAGCTACAGCTCCGGCGGCACAGCCAACGCCACCACCTGTTGCTACGAGTCAGCCACAGCCAGCTCCACAAGCACCGCCTATGCAGCAACCGACGTATGAGCAACCGCCGTTGCAACAAGTACCGCAACAGCCAATGTATGAGCAACCGATGTATGCTCAGCAACCAGCTGCACCTGTATATCAGCAACCGATGTATCAAATGCCGCAACAGTCACCGCAACAACCTGTAAATGTTCAACAGGCGCAATTTACAAGCTTTGAAGCGGCTAATATTACGCAATCAGAAGCACGTAATTTAAATATGCTTCTTGATATTCCGTTACAAGTTGCAGTAGAGCTAGGTCGCACAAAGCGTTCTGTAAAGGAAATATTAGAACTATCAGGGGGCTCTATTATTGAACTAGATAAACTTGCTGGTGAGCCAGTTGATATTTTAGTCAATAATCGTTTAATTGCTAAAGGTGAAGTAGTAGTAATTGATGAAAACTTCGGTGTGCGTATTACAGATATTTTAAGCCAAGCAGAGCGCTTGAATAATTTAAGATAGTTTTTAATTGGAGGAATCTTACTATGTCGAAAAAGATTTTAATTGTTGACGATGCGGCATTCATGCGCATGATGATCAAAGATATTTTAACGAAAAACGGCTTTGAAGTAGTTGGAGAAGCTGCTGACGGTGTACAAGCAGTAGAAAAATACAATGAGTTACGTCCAGATTTAGTAACAATGGATATTACAATGCCTGAAATGGACGGCATTGCAGCTTTAAAGGCAATCAAAGGAACAGATCCTAACGCAGTTGTTATCATGTGTTCTGCCATGGGACAACAAGCAATGGTAATTGATGCAATTCAAGCTGGTGCAAAAGATTTCATCGTAAAACCATTCCAAGCAGATCGCGTTATTGAAGCAATTCAAAAAGCTTTAGGTTGATAAAATGCATGTAAAAAAATCAATTTTTTTAAGGGTGTTCTTTGTATACTTGCTTACATTTGCAGTGCTAATACAAGTAGCTCCAACTTCCTACGCTATGATTGATGATGAATATTTTAATAATTCACCTTCAAATGTAGATAGTGAAACAGATGCCGATACAGCAAATAGCGATTCGGCATCTGTTAGTGTGGGGCTTTGGGAATACATAAAAGTTTTGCTATCGTTAGTATTAGTGCTAGGGATATTAATTTTTGTATTACGCTTTTTAAATAAGCGTAATCAAAATTATCAGCAAAATAGTATAATACGCAATCTCGGCGGTCATTCTGTCGGAGCGCAAAAATCTGTTCAACTTTTACATATAGGTAATCAAATTTACGTTGTAGGCGTCGGAGAAGATGTCCAATTGCTACAAGTAATATCTGATCCACAAGAGATTGAACGAATGATAGCACTTTACAATGAAAAGTATAGTCATACATCGACATCTCCTTATGTTACTGAACTTTTTGCCAAATTCAAAACGAAACGTTCTTCTGAAACACAGTCAGAAGACTTTAGTAATATTTTAGACAAGCGTTTATCTGAAATTAAACAAGAACGTAGTGATGAATTGGGAAGATGGAAAGAGAAGGAGAACGATAAACGATGAATGAATTTATATCGGTCTTTTCTGACAGCGATCCAACGAACGTCTCTACTTCTATTAAACTGTTACTATTATTAACAGTATTATCTTTAGCACCAAGTATTTTGATATTAATGACTTCTTTTGCTCGTATTGTAATTGTGCTTTCATTTACTCGAACGGCATTAGCTACAAACCAAATGCCTCCGAACCAAGTGATTATTGGATTAGCCTTGTTTTTAACGTTTTTTATCATGGCACCTACATTGCAGGAAGTAAATGAACAAGCATTACAGCCATTATTCGATGAGGAAATTGGCTTAGAAGAAGCATATGAACGAGCCGCTATTCCATTTAAAGAATTTATGGCCAAACATACGAGGCAAAAAGATTTAGAGTTGTTTTTAGAATATAATCAAGCGGAACGTCCACAATCGATTGAAGATATTCCGCTAACAACACTCGTTCCAGCCTTTGCACTTAGTGAAATTAAAACAGCGTTCCAAATGGGCTTTATGATTTTCATCCCATTTTTAGTAATTGATATGGTTGTAGCATCAGTATTAATGGCGATGGGGATGATGATGTTACCGCCTGTTATGATTTCCTTACCATTTAAAATTTTATTGTTTATTTTAGTGGACGGTTGGTATTTAGTCATGAAGTCGCTGTTACAGAGTTTTAATTAGGGGATGATACAAGTATGACACAAGAAATGGTCATTTCAATTGCAGAAAGAGCTATCTTTATCGTCCTTGCAGCTTCAGGGCCACTATTATTAGTGGCATTAGTAACGGGTTTAATAGTTAGTATTTTCCAAGCAACAACTTCCATCCAAGAGCAAACATTAGCGTTTGTACCAAAGATTGTTGCAGTTCTAGTCGCTTTAATTTTTTTTGGTCCATGGATGTTATCGCAAATCACGAGTTATTTTCATGATATTTTAAATAACTTAACGCGATATATAGGGTGAGCAAGATGGTAGAATTAGTACCTAAAATATCCGTTTTGTTGTTAATATTTGTGCGTGTGTCTGCATTTTTTGTAACAATTCCACTATTTTCTTATAAAACAATTCCGTCTCAATTGAAAATAGTACTTGCATTTGCTTTATCTTGGATGATGTATTATACGTTTTCAATTGAGGCTTTTACGATTAATGGAGATTACCTATTACTTGTTTTGAAAGAAGCGGTTGTCGGTTTAGTCTTAGGATTAGTTGTTTATATCGTTTTCTCAGCTGTACAAATAGCAGGTGGATTTATCGATTTCCAAATGGGATTTGCGATGGCAAATATCGTTGACCCACAAACAGGAGCGCAAAGTCCACTGATGGGTCAGTTTTTCAACTTTCTATTGCTTTTAGTATTCTTGGCAATTAATGGTCATCACTTAGTATTAGATGGGATTTTTTATAGCTATCAATTTATGCCGATTGATCAGTTTTTCCCGAAATTTGGCGATGCAGAGTCAATAGAATACATAATGAAGCTATTTGTTGCAGTATTTGCAATTGCCTTTCAAATGTCGGCTCCAATAATTGCAACCTTGTTTTTAGTAACGTTAGCTTTAGGGATTACAGGGAAAACGGTGCCACAGCTAAATATTTTTGTTGTCGGCTTTCCTATTAAAATTGCAGTAGGTTTCATCTTACTTATAACAATGATGGGTGTAATGGTTGAAGTAATGGAAAAAGTTATTGAAATGGGAATAATAGGGATGCGTAATTTGATGATTGTTTTAGGTGGTTCGTAATATGAAGCTAATACTTACTTTAGATTTGCAATTTTTCGCTGGTGAAAAAACAGAAAAAGCGACACCTAAAAAACGTCAAGATGGACGTAAAAAAGGGCAAGTATTAAAAAGTCAAGACGTTTCAGCAGCTATTCTGCTACTAATCTTATTCTTATTTCTATTTTTTATTGCGCCTAGTATGTTAGAGGGGATTATTTCCTTTTTAACACAAGCGTTACATCGAAATCTGCTAATCGAAACAGTTTCAATTGAAACCGTTATGAAAATGTATACAGATGCAATTCAGGAGATGGCTTGGATTGTACTGCCGGTTATGGTGATTGCGATGGTTGCAAGTATTGGAGCAAACTATTTGCAATTTGGGTTTCTTTTTACAACAGAGACGCTAAAACTTGACTTAAAAAAAATGGATCCGATTAAAGGGATAAAAAAAATCATTTCTGTACGAGCGATTATTAATTTAATTAAATCGTTATTGAAAGTTACTTTATTAGGTGTAGTGACGTTTGCAATCATTTGGATTTATCTTGAAGAAATGTTGGAATTAGCATTTAAAAGCCCATGGGAATCACTCACAACGGTTGCTTATTTATCAGGATTAATGGGAATTGCCGCAGCTATTATGCTTCTACTTATTTCGATTTTGGATTATTTTTATGAGCGATATGAATACGAAAAAAACTTAAAAATGTCCAAACAAGATATTAAAGACGAGCATAAAAATGCTGAGGGGGATCCGTTGATTAAATCAAAAATTAAGCAGCGACAACGTGAGATGGCCATGCGCCGTATGATGCAGGAAGTACCACATGCCGATGTTGTTATTACAAACCCAACGCATTTTGCGATTGCGCTGAAATATGATGAAACGAGCATGGAAGCACCAAGGGTAGTTGCAAAAGGAACAGATTTTGTCGCACAAAAAATTAAATTGATTGCGAAAGAGCATGATGTGGTAATGGTTGAAAATAGACCTCTTGCTCGTGCGATGTATGATCAAGTTGAGATAGGTGATCAAGTTCCTGAGGAATTTTTCAAGGCAGTAGCAGAAATTTTAGCGTATGTTTACCGTATTAAACGAAAAATTTAAAGCACGAAACATTTAGGAGGGACAATTATGCAAATTCGCGATTTAGGGGTTTTAGGTGCGGTTATTTTAATCGTAGCGATGCTCATCATCCCTCTTCCACATTGGTTATTAAGTTTTTTAATTATTATTAATATTACACTTGCATTGTTAGTTTTATTAACGTCAATGAATATGAAAGAAGCGCTCGACTTCTCGATTTTTCCGACGATTATCTTATTGCTAACACTTTTCCGACTTGCATTGTCGGTGTCGACAACCCGTGCCATTCTTTCTGAAGGGGATGCGGGGGATGTTGTTGATACGTTCGGTAATTTCGTTACAGGCGGTAACATTTTAGTCGGACTTGTAATTTTCTTATTATTAGTTATTATCCAGTTTATCGTTATTACGAAAGGTTCGGAGCGTGTCGCTGAGGTAGCAGCACGTTTCACATTAGATGCGATGCCTGGTAAGCAAATGAGTATTGATGCGGATTTAAACGCAGGCATTATTTCTGAAAAAGAAGCACGAGAACGTCGTGAAAAAGTTTCTGGAGAAGCAGACTTTTACGGTGCGATGGACGGTGCGACGAAATTCGTAAAAGGGGATGCGATTGCGTCGATTATCATGGTTTTTATTAACTTATTAGTTGGTATGATAATCGGGATGATGCAAATGGAACTTAGCTTTGGAGAAGCAGCGAATAAGTTTTCCATCTTAACGGTTGGTGATGGTCTTGTATCACAAATTCCGGCACTGCTCATTTCAACAGCTACAGGTATCGTCGTAACACGTGCAGCTTCTGATGGTAACTTAGGTGTAGATATTACAAACCAATTATTTGCACAGTCTAAATTACTTTATGTCGCTGGTGGAACAATTTTCTTGTTAGGAATTTTCACACCGATTCCATTGTGGATTACGATTCCAATTTCGGGAGCACTTGTATTAGGTGCATTCCTAATGGATCGTAAGAAAGAAGAAGATCCTGAAGAAATACTTGAAATGGAACAAGAGGTTGCGGCTGATACAATGAAGAGTCCTGAAAATGTTGTCAATTTATTAAGTGTTGACCCAATTGAATTTGAATTTGGTTATGGTCTTATTCCATTAGTTGATGCAGCGCAAGGCGGAGATTTATTAGACCGAGTTGTGATGATTCGTCGACAACTTGCGCTAGAATTAGGGATAGTTATTCCTGTTGTGCGCATTCGCGACAATATTCAGTTACAACCGAACGAATATCGCATTAAAATTAAAGGAAATGAAATGGCAAAAGGCGAATTATTACTTGACCACTATTTGGCAATGAGTCCTGGCGATGACAATTCAATCGAAGGTATTGATACGATTGAACCGTCATTTGGCTTACCTGCAAAATGGATTACAGAGCCAGTAAAAGAAGATGCTGAGATGTTAGGTTATACAGTTGTAGACCCACCAAGTGTTGTTTCGACACATTTAACGGAGATGATTCGTGCTAATGCGCATGAGCTATTAGGTCGTCAAGAAACAAAACAGCTTATCGATCACTTACGTGAAACGCATGCTATTTTAGTAGAAGAATTAACACCAACGCCTTTGTCTATTGGTGAAATTCAAAAGGTACTTGCAAAATTATTAAGAGAGAATGTTTCGGTACGTAATTTGCCAATTATTTTTGAAACATTGGCTGATTACGCCAAATTAACAAGTGACACGGATATTTTAACGGAGTATGTAAGGCAGGCTTTAGCACGTCAAATTACGACACAATTTGTGAACAATCAGCCTGCGTTAAAAGTAATTACAGTGTCAGGAAAAGTTGAGAAAATGGTGGCTGATAGCATTCAGCAAACGGATCATGGTAATTATTTAGCGATGGACCCACAAGAATCTCAATATGTACTAGAGGCAATTGCAAAAGAAGTAGAGCGTGTATCCTTTATGGAACAATCACCGCTTATTCTTTGTTCACCGGGCGTACGTATGTATTTAAGACAACTGACAGAACGGTATTTCCCGCAGATTCCAATTTTATCGTATAATGAGTTAGATGCTGCAGTTGAAATTCAAAGTGTCGGAGTGGTGAATGTGGAATGAAAATGAAAAAATATAATGCCCCATCAATAGCTGAAGCAATGAAGTTAATTCGGACTGATTTAGGAGAAGATGCGGTCATTTTAAATTCTAAAGTAGTTGTAACGAAAAAGTTTTTTGGTTTAGTCAAGCAAAAAAGCTTTGAAGTAGTTGCTGGAGTGGACCAAGTGGAGAAAAAGCCACTTGTTCCTCCGTTACCTGATTTCCGCCCAATTTCAGTGCAAGTACAACAGGATGAACTTGAGATAGGGGAAGTATCTATCCCTATTATGAAGGATTACACGAAAGATTCAGTCGATAATCAAAGTGAGGATTATTCATCTATTAACGATGAGTTAAAAAGAGAAATTGCTGATTTAAAATCAATTATGCAATCTGTACAACGACAATCCATTCAATCTCAATACCCAGATGAACTCTTGCCTTTTATTGATTATTTAAAGCGCCAAGAGCTTAGCAAAGAGCTCATCACAGCTATAAGTGATGAGCTCTTTAAACATTTTAAAAATAGCGATCATGAAATTTCATTTAATGAAATGAGAGAGCTTGCACAAAGTTATTTGCGAAATCAGTTAACAGATGTTGAAATTGGCGGTTTAACGTATGACAAGAAATATATCAATGTATTAGGTCCAACAGGTGTTGGCAAAACAACGACTATTGCCAAAATGGCAGCTCGTTCTGTATTAGAGAAAAAGAAAAAGGTTGGTTTTATTACAACAGATACATATCGTATCGCTGCGATTGAACAATTGAAAACATATGCGGGTTTATTACAAGCTCCGGTAGAAATCGTGTATAACGCAGAGGATTATGAAAATGCAATCGAAAAGTTAGATCATCTTGATATCATCTTTATTGACACAGCTGGCCGAAATTATAAAGAAGCAAAATATGTAAATGACTTACAACGGTTGATTAACTTTAGTGAACAAGCAGAATCCTTTTTAGTAGTATCTCTAACTGCCAAAGAACGTGATATTGAATCAATCATCGAGCAATTCAACAAAATTCCAATTGGAAAATTTATTTTTACAAAGCTAGACGAAACAAATTCTATTGGCACTATGTTTAATTTAATGATTAAATATAAAAAGGGACTTGCTTACTATACGAATGGACAAGAAGTACCAGAAGATATTGAGCAAGCAGACCTAGAAAATTTATTTGAACTGTTCTTTCAAGGAGAAGTCAAATGAGAGATCAAGCTGAAAAATTAAGGATGAAAATGCTTGAAAATGAAGGTGCTTTAGGCAAATCAATTGCAGTTGTTAGCGGAAAAGGCGGAGTAGGGAAAAGCAATTTTTCTATAAACTTTGCCACACTACTTGCTAAAAAAAGAAAAAAAGTAGTGATTTTAGATATGGACATTGGAATGGGGAATGTCCATATTTTAATAGGGGGAAGTGCGCAATATAGTTTGAAAGATTATTTGGAAGGCAATTTATCCATTCAAGAAGTAATGTATGAAGGTCTAAATGGTTTACAATATATAGCAGGTGGCTCGGGGATGTCTGCTATATTGGAATGGTCGGAAGAAATGTTTAACCGATTGACTGAAGCATTTGAGTATTTTCAAAAATCTTTTGATTATATTTTATTTGATATGGGTGCAGGAGCTACGAGTTGGTCATTAGATTTATTAACTTCAGTTGATGAAATTATCGTGATTTCGACAGCAGAACCAACGGCAATTATGGATGCTTATTCTATGATGAAGTATATTTATTTAAATGATAGTGAGAAACAATTTTATATTTTATGCAATAGAGCTTTTTCACGTGAAGAAGGTCAGGATACGTTAAACAGATTATCTGGTGCTATGCATAAATTCTTATCAAAAGAAGTGAAGATTCTTGGTTCTTTACCAGAAGATCCTGCCGTTCGAAAAGCAGTTCGGGAGCAAGTCCCTTTTACAATATTGTATCCTGATGCCCCCATTTCAAAAATGATGCAATTGATTGTAAGTGAGTTTATTCACCATCAAATGGAAGAGGTACATGCGCAAGTAGAACCAAAAAATTTCTTATCGAGGTTGAAAAGTATGTTTTCGAAAGGACGTGATTAATTGGACTTCTCAAACAAAAGCAAGCTATTAGTTGTTGATGACTCTGCTTTTATGAGAAAGCTAATTAGCGACTTTTTTGTTGGAAATCCGAAAATAGAAGTTGTCGGGACAGCACGTAACGGGAAAGATGCTATTAAGAAAATTCAACAATTAAAACCGAATGTCGTGACAATGGATGTCGAAATGCCTGAAATGAATGGGCTAGATGCATTGAGAAAAATAATGGAAATTTGTCCAGTTCCCGTCGTTATGCTTTCGAGCACAACAAAAAGAGGAGCTGAAAATACATTAACCGCTATGGAATCTGGTGCAGTCGATTTCGTTGCTAAACCAAGCGGTACAATCTCCTTAGACTTACATAAAATTCAAGATGAGCTCGTTTACAAAGTCGAACAAGCGGCGCAAGTTTCTGTTTCAAAATTAAAAAAACAGATGGGGACAAGTCGCATTAGAAAACAAGAAGCACCAACATATGTAAACGTTCCAAAACCAGTTCGACTACCAAAACCGCTAGTTAATAAGCAGGTAGAATCGAGTAAATCTTTTACACCACAAGCGAAACGTGAGTGGAGTAAAGCATCAAAAAAAATAGTATTAATTGGTACGTCAACAGGTGGACCAAGGGCACTGCAAGAAGTAATTACAAAAATTCCAGCCAATATTCAGGCGCCAATTCTAATTGTCCAACATATGCCTGCTGGATTTACAAAGTCCCTTGCAACACGCTTAGACCAGCTAAGTAAAATTAAGGTGAAAGAAGCAGAGCAAGGTGATATTTTGCAAAATGGTGTTGCGTACATTGCACCAGGAGGTTATCATTTAAAGCTTCGTAAAGTAGGGATATCATTTGGAATTGTCTTAGATCAAACAGAACCTCCTCGCTCGGGACATCGCCCATCTGTAGATGTAATGTTTGAAGAAGTAAGCAAATATGATGATTTTGATAAAATTGCTGTCATTATGACAGGAATGGGTTATGACGGTTCAAAGGGTTTAATCGCGTTAAAGCAAACTGGTAACGTAATGGCCATTGCAGAATCAGCAGATACATGTATTGTATATGGTATGCCGAAAGCTGCCGTGGAAACGCAGCTTGTCGATGAGGTAGCCGATGTTGATAATATTGCACAAAGTATTATGAAATATATGCTTTAAAAGGGGTGTCCTCTTATGGAAGTAAACCAATATTTAGAAATGTTTATCGATGAAAGCAAAGAGCATTTACAAGCGTGTAGTGAGCATTTGTTAGAGCTAGAAAAAAATCCTGAAGACTTAGCAATTGTCGGAGAGATTTTCCGTTCTGCTCATACATTAAAAGGGATGTCTGCGACAATGGGCTTCGAAGACTTAGCCGATTTAACGCACAAAATGGAAAATGTACTAGATGCTATTCGTAATGAAAAGATTAAAGTTACACCTGAGATTTTAGACGTTGTATTTGAATCTGTAGATCATTTGGAAGAAATGGTACAGGATATCGCTAATGGTGGAGACGGAAAACGCGATGTTCAATCAACTGTGGAACTGTTAAAACGTATTGAATCAGGTGAAACACTAAGTGAAGTTGCTGCAACATCTGTTGTTGCGCCAGTGTCAGGTGAGCAAGCTGCAACAATTGGTACAACAGAGTTAGTATTAACATACGATGATTTCGAAAAAACCGTTTTACATCAATCATTTGAACAAGGCTATAAAGCGTATGAGATTTCAGTTGCTTTACGTGAAGATTGCTTATTAAAAGCAGCTCGCGTATTTATGGTATTTGAAATCTTAGAGAAGAATGGTGATGTCATTAAATCTTCACCAACTGTAGATAAATTAGAAGAAGAGCAGTTTGACAGCCAATTCTACGTTGCCTACATTTCAAAAGAAACAGCGGAAGATTTACAAAAGAAACTGCTAAAAGTATCAGAAGTTGAAAAAGTAGAAGTATCCGAAATTGCAACGGCGGTGTTCCAAGGAGTAAAAGCACAAGAACTGCCACAAGAGCAAGCTACAGCACCAGCACAAGTAACGCAGGTACAACAGGCAGAGGCCCAAGTAAAAGCTACTGATAAAAAATCCGCTACAACGAATAAAACGCATATGCCGGCTACAAGTAAAACAATTCGTGTAAATATCGAGCGGTTAGATGTATTGATGAATTTATTTGAAGAGCTAGTAATTGATCGAGGTCGCTTATTATCAATAGCGGCGGAAGTAAATCACAGTGAGTTAAGCGAAACAGTAGAGCGTATGAGCCGTACGATGGGGGATTTACAAAATATTATTTTAACAATGCGCATGGTTCCAGTTGAAACAGTATTCAACCGCTTCCCAAAAATGGTACGTCAATTATCGCGTGACTTAAATAAGAAAATTAATCTTGAAATTATCGGAGCAGAAACAGAGCTTGATCGAACTGTAATTGATGAAATTGGTGACCCATTAGTGCACTTAATTCGCAACTCATTAGACCACGGTATTGAAAGTCCAGAAATTCGTCGTCAAAAAGGTAAACCAGAGGAAGGGACAGTTCAATTACGTGCTTATCATAGTGGTAACTATGTATTCATTGAAATTGAAGATGATGGTGCAGGAATTAACCGTGATAAAGTGCTTGCAAAAGCGATTCAAAAAGGTGTTGTTTCATCAGAAGTAGCTAATTCATTATCAGATAAGCAAATTAATGAACTTATTTTAGCTTCAGGCTTCTCTACAGCAGATGTAATTTCTGATGTATCTGGTCGCGGAGTAGGTCTTGATGTTGTTAAGACAACGATTGAATCTTTAGGTGGGAATATTTCGATTGAGTCTACGCAAAATGTAGGTTCGGTATTTTCTATCCAATTACCACTAACACTATCGATCATTTCAGTTATGCTAGTTGAGATTGAAAAAGAAATTTATGCAATTCCTTTATCATCTATTATTGAGACGTCAATTATCCGTAACTCGGATATTTTAAATGCACATAATCAAAAGGTAATCGATTTCCGCGGGAAAGTAGTACCTTTAGTGTTCTTAGAGGAAGTGTTCGAAGTACCTCGTACAGAGCGAAAAGATGATGAGTTCCACTCAGTTGTGATTGTGCGTAAAGGCGAAAAACTAGCTGGTTTAGTCGTTGATTCATTCATTGGTCAGCAAGAAATAGTATTAAAATCATTAGGTAATTACTTAACAAACATCTTCGCGATTTCAGGTGCAACAATTTTAGGTAACGGTAAAGTAGCGTTAATCGTAGATTGTAATGCTCTTATGTAGTAAATAGGATGAATAAAGAGGTGTGAAATATGACAAATGCTGTTGAGCAAGACTATATTAAAGTAATTGTTTTTCAATTAGCAGACAAAGAATACGCAATTCCAGTATCGTATGTACGTGGAATTGAAAAGCTAATGCACATTACTCGCGTTCCGAAAACTCCACGCTACGTGAAGGGTGTAATCAATCTTCGTGGTGTTGTTACACCGATTATCGATTTACGTGAGCGCTTTGGATTAATTGCTTCTGAAAATGAAGATAATGTTCGTATTATTATTATTCAATTAGAAGATATGGAAGTTGGTTTTGTTGTAGATTCTGCAAATGATGTTCTAGATATCCAATCTGCTTCTATTGAACAACAGCCTGCAGTAGTTGGCTCATTAGAAGAAGAGTTTATCTCGGGTGTTGCAAAATTAGATAAGCGCTTATTAATTTTATTGCACTTAGATAAAGTGTTAAATCCACTAGGCTAAATGATTAGTTTTCTATTGATGCTCATGTTATATAACATGAGCATCATATGAATCTACTAAAGTAGGGGGCTTTATGAGTTTTCATCAAAAAATTACTTCACTACATTTAGATGTACTAAAAGAAATCGGAAATATCGGTGCAGCCCATGCAGCAACAGCTTTATCAGATTTATTAAATAAAAAAATTGATATGCGTGTGCCGAAAGTAGAAATGGTGTCATTTAATGACATGATGGAACTTGTTGGTGGATCTGAAAATTTAGTAGTGGGCATTTTCCTTCGTATTGAAGGAGATGCAGAAGGTAGTATGTTTTTCGTTTTACCAATCGAACAAGCGAATCGATTTATCCGTGGGTTGATTCGTGATGATACGTTTGATTTTAAAAATCCATCTGTTCCAGAACTAGGATTATCTGCAATGCAAGAAATGGGTAATATATTGTCAGGCTCTTATTTATCTGCGCTTTCTGATTTTACAGGATTGAAAATTTATCCAACAGTTCCTGGCTTAAGCGTGGATATGTTTGGAGCTATTATTAGTATCGGGTTAATTGAGCTTTCCCATGTTAGTGATCATGTCATTGTCATCAACACGTCCATTTTAGATGACGAGCAAGAAGATTTGGAATCTGTTCGAGGTCATTTTTTCTTATTGCCAGATCCAAATTCTTTCGAGGCTATTTTTAAGGCGCTTGGAGTTGCTTGATGATGATTTCAAATGTGAATCAAGTTATTAAAGTAGGGATTGCTCAAATGGATGTCGTGAAAGCGCCAAATACAATTAGAACATCTGGATTAGGTTCTTGTGTAGGCGTTGTTTTATATGACGAATCAAAACAAATTGCTGGCCTTATTCATGTTATGTTACCCGATTCGAGTTTAGGTCGCTCAGATGCAGTAAATGTAGCAAAATTTGCGGATACTGGAATTAAAGCATTGATTGAATTATTAAAATTAGAAGGCGTCCACGCTTTTAAGTTAAAGGCAAAAATCGCGGGTGGTGCGCAAATGTTTCAATTTACATCGGATAAAGACTCGATGCGTATTGGTCCTCGGAATGTGGAGGCAGTAAAAGCGGAGTTGCGAAAAAACAGCATCCCGTTAGTAGCCGAAGACACAGGTGGAAATAGTGGACGTACAATTGAATTCGACCCGATTACATCCAAACTAAACATTCGGACAGTAAATCAAGGAGTGAGTGAAATATGATGTATGGCTCTTTTTTTTATAATTGTTGGGCGGCTTTATTAGGTTTTACTGTGTATTTCTTCGTTGTATTGCAACAACCTTATGTGATGCCGGTTAGTGCATTAATCGGCGCGTTTGTTACGGCATTAATCGTATTTTTATGTACATTCCTCGTTCGTATGTTTTTAGGATATGTCCTTTATACACCTGAAGAAGTAGGCTTCCAAGAACCTCTTGAAGTAGAGGGACAACCAAATACAAGCGAGGGGCTACAAGCTCCTTTAGTCGAACAAACATTGACAGTTGAATTTGAAGATGAAAGCTCGGAAGAAGTTGCAAAAGTAGTACGTACAATGATGCATTCGGAAAGTCAATCAATACCAAGTCGTTCATAATAATAGATAGCCCACTAGAAAGAGTCGAGGAATCGGCTCTTTTTTCATGGATAAAGAGGAATTTTCACTGTTATCAATATAACATTTAGTGCTTAGGAAGCGTGTGTAAAATATAGTGAGGTTTGTTATAATATATGGTAGAAATGTTTTGTTTTAGAGAGGTGGATACGAATGACGCAACCAAGTAACGATGAACAAAGACTTTGGAATAGCTGGATTAACGATCGAAATCCACAAGCGGGGGACTTACTCATAAAAAAATATAAGCCTCTTGTTTCTTACCATGTACAACGCATCGGTGCAGGGTTACCGAAAAATGTTTCCCGGGATGATTTAGTAAGCCTTGGCATGATGGGATTATTTGATGCATTGAATAAGTTTGACATAAATCGAGATTTAAAGTTTGATACATATGCTTCATTCCGTGTGCGTGGTGCAATTATAGATGGACTGAGAAAAGAAGATTGGTTACCTCGTTCTGCACGTGAAAAGGCAAAAAAATTAGAAGTACAAGTAGAATATTTAGAGCAAAAGCTTATGCGCCATGCAACACCTGAGGAATTGGCAGAGCACATGAATCTACCAGTGGAAGAAGTATATCAAACGGTGCAAGAACATTTCTTTTCCAATGTTTTATCCATTAATGAGCAACAGCAGGATCAGGAAGATCTTGAAGGGAAAGCATTTGTTATACGCGATGATAATACAAGAACACCCGAACAAGAAGTTGTGCGAGCGGAATTATTAGAGGATTTAGCAGAGAATATTCAAAGATTGAATGAAAAAGAACAACTTGTATTAAGTCTTTTTTATACGGAGGAAATGACGTTAACTGAAATAGGTGAAATGTTAGGCTTATCGACATCGCGTATTTCGCAAATTCATTCGAAAGCACTTTTTAAGTTACGAAAGTTATTGTCTTCTGAAATTATTAACGCATAGGAGGGGGTAAATATGAGTTTAAAAGCTGTAGAATTGCAAGTTGCTATTCCGAAAACATTTGATGCGGGAAAAGTAGCTGAACAACACCAACAAAACACAATTAACCAACAACTAAATGCGAATGAGGCACTGAAAAAAGAACTAGAGCGTAAGCAAAAGACCGTTAATGACACGGAAAATACAGATGCAATTTCAGATGAAGAAGAGCGAGAAAGAAATGCAGAACATCCGTCAATGCTTAACAAAAGGAAAAAGAAAGAGCAGGAGCAACCAAAGGCTCAACACCCGTTTAAGGGGAATTTTATTGATTTTAGCGGATAGGAGACGCCATGGTTTCAATCATTTTAATTGTACTTTTTATATGTCAGCTACTTAGCTTTTTCTTAATTATGATATTAAATAGCAAGTTAGCAAAATTTAAAGATTTAGAGGCACGACAAGAAAAAATCATTCGTGAAATGGATGATGCAATAGGTGTTTATTTAATGGAAATGAAAGAAGAAAATAATCGTTTTATTGAGGAATTGACTTCTACAAAGCAGGCACATGCTGTGAAGGCGGACATACAGCCTGTTGTTCAACAACAATCTGAGATAAAGCAGTCCATGATACAGGACACGATAGAGAATGTAGGGGATTTGTTGTATGCGCAAGAAAAGCCATCAGCTGAATCTATAAGCGAGCGTATAGCACAATCGACAAAACAAAAACCATTTGTGCCAATTGCTTTTGCAACAAACGCTTACAATAAGCAAAAAGAGCAAAGTAATACGGAAATCGCGTCTACCCCAGAAAAATCTAGTGAAGATGATACAGACTCTTTCGTAGAAGAAAATACATCGCTTGAATTAGCGCCATTTGAACACCAAGTAGTTGAAATGCATAAAGCAGGTAAGACTATTGAAGAAATTGCAAAAGAAACACAAAAGGGAAAAACAGAGATTGAATTATTAATCAAGTTTCATGGATAATCAAAGGTGTTTTTTATATAAAGGCATCTAATACATTACCTTGTTAAAATAACTTGTAAAATAGTTGCACTTGACAGTGACTGTATGGTATATTATCTAACGGTGTTAACATTACACACGCATTTCGATATAGTAAGTGGTGCTCTAGTAGCTAGGGTAGCTTGTTATAGATGAAAAATGCGGAGGAAAAAAACCAAACATATTAGGAGGAAACACTCATGTCAGTAATTTCAATGAAACAATTACTTGAAGCTGGTGTACATTTCGGTCACCAAACACGCCGTTGGAACCCAAAAATGAAGAAATATATCTTCGTTGAGCGTAACGGTATCTATATTATCGATTTACAAAAAACAGTTAAGAAATTAGAAGAAGCTTACGACTTCATGCGCCAAGTTGGCCAAGATGGTGGTAAAGTTCTTTTCGTTGGTACGAAAAAACAAGCTCAAGAAGCTATTAAAGAAGAAGCTGAACGTTCAGGTAACTACTACATCAACCAACGTTGGTTAGGTGGTACTTTAACTAACTTCGGTACAATCCAAAAACGTGTTGCTCGTATGAAGCAAATCGAAAAAATGGAAGAAGACGGTACTTTCGAAGTGCTTCCGAAGAAAGAAGTTATTCAACTTAAAAAAGAACACGAACGTCTAGTTAAATTCTTAGGCGGTATCCGTGATATGACAGCTATTCCGGACGTAATGTTCGTAGTTGACCCACGCAAAGAGCGTATCGCTGTTGCTGAAGCACGTAAATTAAACATCCCTCTAGTTGGTATCGTTGATACAAACTGTGACCCAGATGAAATCGATTACGTAATCCCAGCAAACGATGATGCTATCCGTGCTGTTAAATTATTAACTGCAAAAATGGCGGATGCGTTAATCGAGTCAAAACAAGGTGAATCAGAAGCTCCAGCTGCAGAAGAAGTAGTAGCAGCTGAGTAATTCACTCGTAACAAATGGTGATAAGTGGATGATCCCTCTTATCACCTTTTTTTGAGATTTTCTTAGGCTGGTGATACGTGCTTACATAATTGTATCAAATGCGTTCACTTTGCCTAAGTTAAATATTAGTTATACAACTCTAAGGAGGAAACTCAAATGGCAATTACTGCACAATTAGTAAAAGAATTACGTGAAAAAACTGGCGCAGGTATGATGGACTGTAAAAAAGCATTAGTAGAAACTGATGGTAACTTAGAAGCTGCTATCGACTTCCTACGTGAAAAAGGTTTAGCTGCTGCTGGTAAAAAAGCGGACCGTATCGCTGCAGAAGGTACTACTTATGTATTAGAACAAGGTAACGAGGCAATCATTTTAGAAGTAAACGCTGAAACGGACTTCGTTGCAAAAAATGATAAATTCCAAGTACTAGTTGCTTCTTTAGCTGAACAATTATTAGCTGGTAAACCAGAATCAGTAGAAGCTGCTTTAGAATTAGAAAAAGATGGCGTTAAAATTGCTGATCAAATTTCTTCAGCTATCGCGACAATTGGTGAAAAAATCACTCTTCGTCGTTTCGAAATCAAAACTAAAACTGATGCAGATGTATTCGGCGCTTACTTACACATGGGCGGTAAAATTGGTGTATTAGTACAATTAAACGGTACTACTGACGCTGCAGCTGCTAAAGATGTAGCTATGCATATCGCTGCAATCAACCCAACTTACGTATCTCGTGACGAAGTTTCTGCTGAAGAAGTTGAACGTGAGCGTAAAGTATTAACTGAACAAGCGTTAAACGAAGGTAAGCCAGAAAATATCGTAGCAAAAATGGTTGAAGGTCGTCTTGGTAAATATTTCGAAGACGTTTGCTTATTAGACCAAACTTTCGTTAAAAACTCAGACCAAAAAGTACGTGACTTCGTAAAATCTACTGGCGGTTCAGTAGTAGGCTTCACTCGTTATGCTGTAGGTGAAGGTATTGAAAAACGTGAAGATAACTTTGCTGAAGAAGTAATGAGCCAAGTAAAAGGTAACTAATTTTAATAAATTACACACATCTGTGTGTTTTACAGTAGGGAACACAAATTGCGTGTTCCCTATTTTTCAAGCATATGAACGAAAAACAGTGAAATAGTAATCTATTTCCTTTTAAATAAATGAGTAACGGAGGTTTACTATGAGTGTGGCAAAATACAAACGAGTAGTAATTAAACTAAGTGGCGAAGCATTAGCTGGGGACGCAGGTTTTGGTTTATCGCCTGAAATTATCAAATCTGTTGCTGAAGAAGTAAAAGAAGTTGTAGACTTAGGTGTCGAAGTGGCTGTCGTAGTAGGTGGCGGCAATATTTGGCGCGGTAAAGTAGGTAGCGAAATGGGCATGGAACGTGCTTCAGCTGACTATATGGGCATGCTTGCAACTGTAATGAATTCTTTAGCATTACAAGATGCGTTAGAAAAACTAGCCATCGAAACACGTGTACAATCATCAATCGTAATGACACAAGTAGCGGAACCTTATATTCGTCGTAAAGCAGTACGTCATTTAGAGAAAAAACGCGTTGTCATCTTTGCAGCAGGGACAGGTAACCCATTCTTCTCAACAGATACTACAGCTGCATTACGTGCTGCAGAAATTAATGCAGATGCGATTCTGATGGCGAAAAATAATGTAGACGGTGTTTACTCAGCGGATCCAAAATTAGTGGCAGATGCAGTGAAATACGACACACTCACTTATTTAGACGTTATTCAACAAGGACTACAAGTAATGGATTCAACAGCATCAACATTATGTATGGATAATGACATTCCATTAGTTGTATTCTCAATTATGGAAAAGGGCAATATTAAACGCGCTGTAATGGGCGAAAAAATCGGAACTGTTGTTAGGAGGAATTCATAATGGCAAAACAAGTTTTAGAACAAGCGAAAGAAAAAATGGCAAAATCATTGGCTGCTTTTGGTCGTGAATTAGCATCGATCCGTGCTGGTCGTGCAAATGCCGCACTTTTAGACCGTATCTCAGTTGATTACTATGGTGCACCGACGCCGGTTAACCAACTTGCAGGTGTATCTATACCAGAAGCACGCTTATTAGTAATTACACCTTATGATAAAACAATTTTAGGTGAAATTGAAAAAGCAATTATGAAATCTGATATCGGTATTACACCAACAAACGATGGTAACGTAATCCGTTTAGCTATTCCTGCTTTAACTGAAGATCGTCGTAAAGAACTTGTAAAAGTAGTGAAAAAAGAAGCAGAAGAAGCAAAAGTTGCTGTCCGTAACGTACGTCGTGATGCAAATGATGAACTAAAAAAATTAGAGAAAAACGGTGAAATCACAGAAGATGATTTACGCGGCTACGGTGATGACATTCAAAAATTAACAGACGAGTTCATTGCAAAAGTGGACGAAGCAGCAAAAGAAAAAGAACAAGAAATCTTATCAGTTTAACATATAGGAAAAAAAGCCATATATAGTATGTGTGCCTTTTTCAATAACCTAAGAACTTTTAATGGATTAAGACGTCCTAAGCACAGGACGTCTTTTCTATCGTTTTAAGAAAAATATTGGATTGAAATATATATAGCAGGGGTAATTCGATTCTGTTATCTCATGAAGAAAAATAGGACACACATAGCCGTTTTTGATATGATAAATATGCGGTCTTAATGTAAAGCAGTTGGAGGAGTTACGATGTTTAACAAGCTATTTGGCAAAAAAGTAAATAAGGAAAACACGATTAATCGGCAAAAGGGCTTAGTTAAGGATGAATGTATCCCTTCACATATTGCGATAATTATGGACGGGAACGGTCGTTGGGCAAAAAAACGTGCTATGCCGCGCATTAAGGGACACCATGAAGGTATGAATACGGTCAAGAAAATTACACGTTATGCGAGTAAATTAGGTGTCAAGGTGTTAACACTATATGCGTTTTCAACTGAGAATTGGAAACGACCAAAAACAGAAGTTGAATTTTTAATGAGTCTGCCTGGGCAATTTTTAAATTCATTTTTACCAGAACTAATGGAGCTAAACATTCGGGTAGAAATGATTGGCGATAAAACAGTATTGCCTATCCATACACAAAAGGCGTTAGATGCCGCAATGGATGCAACGAAGGATAATACTGGACTTATTTTAAATTTTGCAATGAACTATGGTAGCCGTGATGAAATGGTACGTGCTATGAAAGAAATGATGGCGGAAGTGCAAGCTGGTACATTGACAATAGAGGATATAACAGAGGAACGTGTCACAGACTATTTAATGACAGCGCATTTACCAGAACCAGATTTACTTATTCGAACGAGTGGGGAAGTCCGTTTAAGTAATTTTATGCTTTGGCAGCTAGCCTATACGGAGTTTTGGTTTACGGATACGCTGTGGCCCGATTTTGATGAGAAGTGCTTACAGGAAGCGATTGAAGTGTATCAAAATCGAAATCGACGATATGGTGGGCTGAAAGGAGAAGAAACAGAGTGAAAACACGAATCATAACTGGAATCGTAGCAGCGGCACTTTTTATCCCATTTGTTGTTTATGGGAAGTTGCCGTTCACGCTTTTAGTTTACGTAATAGCGGCTGTAGGTATATATGAAATATTACGCATGAAAAAAATTGTAATTTATTCAGTACCAGGTATTTTAAGTTTATTCGCTACATTTGTGATGCTTATGCCGACTGTATGGGAGCAACAAGTAATCGAGTGGACAACCTATTCTAAATTAGAGTTATTATTTATCACAGCCATTTTGCTTTTAATTTATTCCGTATTAGTAAAAAATCGATTTACATTTGATGATGCAGCGTTTGTCATTTTAAGTACACTTTATGTAGGTATTGGCTTCTACTATTTAATTGCAACACGTGATGCAGGACTAGCATACATTATTTTCGCCTTGCTCGTTGTATGGACGACGGATTCGGGTGCATACTTTACGGGGCGTCGTTTAGGGAAAAATAAGCTGTGGCCAGAAATTTCGCCAAATAAAACAATTGAAGGGTTTGTTGGTGGGATTGTAATTGCTGTAATTGCCGTTATTATTATGCAGCTAATTTCACCATTTGATGTGTCTTGGGGTATATTAATACTTATAGCAATCGTTAGTTCTATTTTTGGGCAAATGGGTGATCTTGTAGAGTCAGCTATTAAGCGTCATTACAATGTAAAAGATTCAGGAAATATTTTACCTGGTCATGGCGGTATTTTAGACCGTTTTGATAGTTTATTATTCGTTTTACCGTTGTTAAACTTATTGCATTTTGTTAGTTAATAAAGGAGCACGCTATGAAGAAAATTAGCTTACTTGGTGCAACAGGTTCAATTGGTTTGCAAACAATTGATATTATTTTAGCAAATCAATGTGAATTTAAGCTTGTTGCACTTTCATCAGGAAGAAATATCGAAAAAACACGTGAAATTATTACACAATTAAAACCAGAGCTCGTTTCCGTACAACAAGAATCGGATGCATTGACGCTTGCAAAAGAATTTCCAAACGTACAATTTACATATGGGAATAAAGGATTAGTAGAGGTAGCTACACATCCAGAGACAACGGTTTTAGTTAATGCGGTTTTAGGAAGTGTAGGGTTAGAATCGACACTTGCTGCTATTCGTATGGGGAAAACGATTGCCATTGCGAATAAAGAGACGCTTGTCACGGCAGGTCACTTAGTAATGGCAGAGGCGAGAAAATATAACGCACCTATTTTACCAGTAGATAGTGAACACTCAGCCCTTTATCAGTCGATGAACGGAGAAAATCCAAAAGCAATTGAACGCTTAATTTTAACTGCTTCAGGTGGCTCGTTCCGCGACAAAACACGTGCAGAGCTTGAAGGTGTAACAGTAAAAGATGCTCTAAATCATCCAAACTGGTCAATGGGCGCGAAAATTACCATTGATTCGGCAACAATGATGAATAAAGGTTTAGAAGTAATTGAAGCACACGTGCTATTTGATATGCCATATGACCGAATTGATGTGCTATTGCATCGTGAAAGTATTATTCACTCGATGGTTGAATATCATGATACAAGCGTCATGGCACAGCTTGGAACGCCGGATATGCGCGTACCGATTCAATACGCATTAACTTATCCAGACCGTATTCCACTAGTTGGCGGAAAACGTTTAAACTTAGCTGAAATTGGCAAGCTTCATTTCCAAGAGGTTGATTTTGAGCGTTACCGTGCATTGAAGCTCGCTTATGAAGCAGGGCGAACAGGCGGTACAGTATTAACTGCCATGAATGCAGCGAATGAAGCAGCTGTAGCGCTGTTTTTACAAGAGAAGATTACATTTTTACAAATCGAGGAATATATTGAACGTGTGATGGATGCACACGACAATATTTTACTGCCAGATTTACAGACGATTTTACATGTAGACAGTGAGACGAGAAAAACAGTACAAAACATGGTAAAATAAAAAACGTATGATAATTTGCTCGTGAAGGTGGGACTTTATGCAAACAGTCATTGCATTTATAATTATTTTTGGCGCGCTCGTATTCTTTCATGAGCTAGGTCACTTTATTTTTGCAAAGCGTGCAGGCATTATGGTACGTGAATTTGCAATCGGAATGGGCCCGAAGATTTTCGGGATGACAAAAGGTGAAACATTGTACACAATCCGCTTATTGCCAATTGGTGGATATGTACGCATGGCTGGTGAGGATTTAGATAATATCGAATTACAACCAGGCTACCGAGTTGCTTTAGTCACAAATGAAGATAATGTTGTGGAAAAGATTATTTTAAATCAAAAAAATCATCATCCGAATGTTGTCTTTCTTGAAGTAGAGCGTGCAGATTTGAATAAGGACTTATGGATTGAAGGATATGACGAAGATGATGATAGCGAATATCCGCGCATCATTCGTTATGAAGTATCACGCAATGCAGTAATTGTAGAGAATGGCAAGGAAACAATGATTGCACCGTATGACCGCCAGTTTGATTCAAAAACAGTTGGTCAACGTTCAATGGCTATTTTTGCAGGTCCATTATTTAACTTTATTTTAGCGTTCTTTATTTTCTTAGCAATTGGTTTACTGCAAGGTAAGCCGACGTATGAACCAATTATTACTCAAGTAACTGATGATGGACCTGCGATGGAAGCGGGTATGCAAGCAGGTGATTTAGTCACAGAGATTAATGGTGTCCAAATTACGAAGTGGCAAGAATTATCAGCAGTCATTCAAGAAAATCCTGGCAAGCCATTAGCATTTGTTGTAGAGCGTGATGGAGCGCCTGTTCAGTTAACATTAACACCTGATACAATTACAGAAGAAGGTCAGACATTTGGACGTATTGGTGTAATGTATCAAACGCCATTTGAATCAGCACCACTAGAAGCTATTCCAAACGCGGCGATTAACACGTACGACGTTACTGTCCAAATTTTTAAAATGCTTGGTATGCTTGTAACAGGTCAGTTTTCACTAGATGATTTATCGGGTCCAGTGGGGATTTATAAGACTACTGAAGTAATTGCAGAGGACGGTGTATATCAGCTAATGCGCTGGGCTGCAATGCTAAGTATTAACTTAGGGATTATGAATTTACTGCCGTTACCAGCACTTGACGGTGGACGTTTATTGTTCTTTGCTTTTGAAGCAGTGCGTGGACAACCAATTAATCGTGAAAAAGAAGGACTTATTCACTTTGTAGGAATTGTTCTTTTAATGATTTTAATGGTTGTCGTTACATGGAACGATATTCAAAAATTTTTCTTCTAATGATTGAATGAATACTATTTTTTTTCTGGCTTTGGGCGTTTTCTGTTATTTACAGTAGCGCTCAAAGCTAAATTTGATTATGCTTATGTTATATTTCTAATTTAAAAGGTGGAACAACTTTATGAAACAAAGTTTAACTTTCATTCCAACACTGCGCGAAGTACCATCAGATGCTGAAGTAAAATCGCATCAAGTACTGCTACGTGCTGGATTTATTCGTCAAAATGCATCGGGTATTTATTCGTACTTACCACTTGCGCGCAAAGTATTATTTAAAATTGAGCAAATTATTCGCGAGGAGTTAGAAGCGATTAACGCGCAAGAACTACTTATGCCAGCGATGCAGTCTGCAGAGCTTTGGCAAGAATCGGGTCGTTGGGAAAAATACGGTCCAGAATTAATGCGTTTTAAAGATCGCCATAACCGTGATTTTGCGTTAGGGCCAACACATGAAGAGGTAATTACAACATTAGTACGTGATGAAATTAAATCATACAAAAAATTACCGTTAACGCTTTATCAAATCCAAACAAAGTTCCGGGATGAAAAACGCCCACGCTTTGGTTTATTACGTGGCCGTGAGTTCATCATGAAGGATGCGTATTCGTTCCATGCTTCACGTGAAAGCTTAGATGCTACATATGAAGATATGTACCGTGCATATTCAAATATTTTCACGCGCCTAGGTTTAAACTTCCGTGCCGTAATCGCAGATGCTGGTTCAATCGGTGGTAAAGGTACACATGAATTCATGGTACTTTCTGAAATTGGTGAAGATACAATTGCTTACTCGGATTCTTCAGATTACGCAGCGAATATCGAAATGGCTGAAGTCGTAGTGGATTACAAGCCATCTGAAGAAGCAATGCTTGAACTTGAAAAAGTAGCAACACCAGATGTGAAAACAATTGAAGAAGTATCAAACTTCTTAAACGTACCTGCATCAAACTGCATTAAATCATTAGTATTCAAAATTGATGGTGAGCTTGTTGTTGTACTTGCTCGTGGCGATCATGAAATTAACGATATTAAATTGAAAAATGCTTTAGATGCTGATTCAGTTGAGCTTGCAGAGGAAGCAGAAATTAAAGAATTACTAGGTTGTACAGTAGGTTCAATCGGTCCTGTTAAATTACCAGTAAACGTGAAAGTCATTGCTGATAATGCAATCAAATCAATTCGCAACGGTGTCGCTGGTGCAAATGAAGATGGCTTCCATTATATCAATGTGAATCCAGAGCGTGACTTTGCGATTAACACGTATGCAGATATCCGCTTTATCCAAGTTGGAGATCCATCGCCAGACGGACAACGTGTTATCAAATTTGCTGAAGGTATT
>JBJEFO010000058.1:0-1508 GCA_051874135.1 Lysinibacillus sp. | reverse complement strand
TTTGATTGATACAAGTCGATTGTAAAATCGCCGGCAGGTGCTGTCACTTCAATTGCATCGCCTTCGTTTATGAAATCATGAAGGTAGTTAGAAACTTTTCCGGCCGGTGAGCCTTCGATTGCTTCTCTTTTTACAGAAATTCGATAGTAATCTTCATTCGGTAAAGCTGTTAAGCTATATTGTCTATTTAATAAGTACTGTTCACCCGGAATGCTGACGCGGACAGTAATGTATTGACCTGGATTAAATGCTGGAAGCTTTGCTCCATCTGCTGCTTTTAAGTAGAAAGAAGTAATGTTGTCGCTTTCTTGTACTTTTTTGCTGATGATAAATGATTTATAGCCTTCCCAGCCTAGCTCAGCAGCCGCTTCTTCATACATTTCTTTTTCGACAGAAATGAAGATATCCGCTATTACGCCATATGCTTCTCCCCATGCGTTCAATATTTCATCAGTTGCTGCATCTCCTAAAACATCTTTGATTGCCCATAATAATGTTTCTCCGACTACCGGATAATGCTCAGGCAACACTTGTAAGCTTCTGTGTTTATGAGCAATTTGTTTCACTGCCGGCAAAAGCACTTCCAGCTGATCGATATATTTTGCCGCTGCTAAAACAGTAGTGGCTAAAGCGTTTTGCTGTCTGCCTTTTTGTTGGTTTGTATGATTGAAGATATTTAATAGTTGCGGATGTGTTTCAAATAACTTTTTGTAAAATGCGGTTGTAATGTCTTTCCCGTATGCTTCTAGTGCAGGTACTGTTGCTTTAATAGTTGTAATAGTTGATTGTGATAACATGAAGTTTCCCCATCCCTATAAAGAAGTATTTTAAATACATGTTTATTATAATTGTTCAGAAAATAAAAGCAATATTTAAAATACATGTTTTTGTGACAATTGTGTTCAAATTTACACCATTATGTTAAAATAAAGATAATTTAAATCTCTTAAAATGAGGTATGAATAATGAGATTAACAAGTTTTACGGACTATTCGATTCGTGTTTTATTATATGTGACGGTACATAACGATAAGCTCGTTAACATTCAGGAAATAGCTGACGCATACGGCATTTCTAAAAATCATTTAACGAAAATCATTTATCAGCTCGGCAAACTAGGTTATTTGGAGACGGTTCGGGGCAGAAACGGCGGTATTCGTTTGGCTATGGAGCCAAGTAAGATTAATATCGGGCAATTGGTCAGAAAAACGGAAGAAGATTTTAATATTGTAGAATGCTTCGGCGGCGATCATGCAGGCTGCCCGATTACATCAATTTGCACGTTAAAAGGTGTCCTTAATCAAGCATTGTTTGCCTTCTTGAAAGTGCTGGATTCATATACGCTGGAAGATATATCGAAAAATAAAATGAAGCTTAAAGAGCTATTAGGGTGAAGGAAGAGCCTCTCAGGGAATTTGGAGGCACTTTTTCATTATGAACGGTTGTTGTTATTTTCATAGATGTCCATTAATCTTTCCGCATAATCCAATATTTCTTTTTTTATAGGG
>JBJEFO010000057.1:0-6478 GCA_051874135.1 Lysinibacillus sp. | reverse complement strand
CTGGAGGAACACTTAATGAGTGAAAAAGCACTGCAAAAAGATGCAATGCGTGTACTAAAAGAAACAAGCCGTACATTTTACATCCCTATCACATTTTTAGAAAAAGAATTAAAACTAGCGGTAGGAACTGCTTACCTATGTATGCGTGCACTAGACGAAATTGAGGATCATGAAAAAGTCGATAACGATGTAAAGCATGATATTTTAATGAATGTTCAGCATTTATTTAAAGAGCCTTTCGATGAAGCAAAATACTTCGAATATTTAGGTGCAGAAAAAGAAAAAATGCCGGAAGTTACACTTCGTATGAAAGACTGGATTGAAGTTTGTCCTGTTGGTGCTCGCCCAATCGTGTTACGTGCATGTGAGGAAATGGCGTACGGTATGGGGAAATGGGCAAAGAGAAACTGGAACGTTGAAACACGTGAAGATTTAGACGAGTATACATATTATGTAGCTGGTTTAGTTGGTCGCATGTTATCCGAGTTATGGGAATGGAAAACAGGTTTAATTACAGATCACGATTTAGCAATCGGTTATGGACGTGGCCTTCAAGCTGTAAACATTTTACGTAATCAAGAAGAAGATATGGACGAACGCGGCGTAAGTTTCGTACCAAATGGCTGGACGCGTGATGATTTATTCGCTTATGCGGATGAACAACTTGCTTACGGTGATGAGTATATGAAAGCCGTCTCATCAAAACGTACGATTTATTTATTCTGTAAACTCCCGCATGCTTTAGCTCATAAAACATTGAAAGCAATGAAAGAAGGCCGTGAAAAAATGACACGTGCTGAAGTAGAGCAAACAGTAGAAGAAGTACAAGCCGAAAAAATTGGTGAATAATAAAATCGAGGAAATGGGATAACCATGTCCTCGATTTTTTACATAATGAATTGCTAATGCTTTTTAGCTAGTTGATACACTACTTCATTTACAAAATTAGCAGCTAGCTTAGCCGTTCTTTCTCCCTCATCCACTGACGGATTGACCTCACAAATATCAAAGCTAATTACTTTATTAAACTGCATAATATAGCGTAATAGTTTTCTAACAAGTTGCGGGGATAGCCCGAACACAGATGGAGCACTTACACCTGGTGCTGCACTTGCATTTACAACATCCATACATAATGTCACAATTACAACGTCTTGCTGCTCAATAAAAGCCTGAATTTGCTGTTTCCATATTTCCTCTGACTGCTCGGTTAATTGCTCCTCTAGCACATACTGAACTTGAAAAGCTTGAGCACGTTCAAACAATGCCTGCGTATTGCCGAATTCTTGAATACCGATAACGATATATTGTACATTGTCATCTTCATTTAAAATTTGATAAAACATCGTACCCGATGACGTACCTTGATCATATGAACGCATATCAAAATGCGCATCGATATTGAGAATCCCTATTTTACTAGTTGAACCAACCGCTGACCGGACACCTAAATAATGTCCATATACAGTTTCATGTCCCCCACCTAAAATAATCGGCCTATTACTTTGTTGTAGAAGGATGTTTATTTTTTCACCTAATAGCACTTGAGCATACTCTAAATTGCCGTCATCACAACATACTGTCCCAACATCTACAAGTTGTATATTATTCACACTATGCCACGGAACTTGCGCTAAACTTTTCTTAATAGCAGCAGGACCATCTTTTGCTCCCGTTCTTCCGAAATTACGTCTAACACCTTCATCACAGGCAAAGCTAAGAAGCACGACTGCATCTTTAGCTTCTACTATAGGTTGGCAGCTCACCATTTGATGATAACGCAAACAGTTTTTTTCATTTCCATCGACTCGCCCTGTCCAAACAGTACAATCAGCCTCTTTATACAATGTCTCATCCTTTTATTCGTTATAGGAAAATTACAATGCCGATGACGACAATTATACAAATCGTTACATACGCTAACGAAATAATATACTTTTTCTTCTCACGTTGAAGCAATCTTTCGAACAATGCTCGAATTGCGTATAATGTAGCAAAAAATAAGAATAATAAAATGTACAATTGCTTTCCTGTTATTGCATTTGCAGAAATAGTTGTTAAAAACACGATGCATAACAATATTTCAAAAATCATATGACCTTTACTTAAAAATTGATCTGAAAACTTTTCATTTTTTTCGATATTAAACTTTTTACGTAAATATAAATCTAAAATGGCGGCAGCAGCAAATGCGCCGACTAACACAGATACTAACACAATATTTCTCCCTTAAATTTCTGTTTTTAAGTATTTTTGACGAAGTACTTCAGGTACCATGTTGCCACCTGTTGACCAAACGAGATGCACAGCATTATCCATTTTATCTGTTAATCTATGCTTTTCAATATAGTCTTTTCCTTCATATACAAGTTGGATTGGTCCGTATACTCCTGCATGTGCAGACGGCTCCATAAAAATATTTTCTTGCTCATACATTGCTTTCAAGCTTCTAAATAGGAAGCTATCATCTACTGTATAACAACCGCTTAAAACGGTTTCCATTACTGAGCCTACAAATTTTGAAGGACGACCTACCGCTAATCCGTCCGCTTCTGTTATATTTGTTAATCCGATATCTTGCACCGATATTTTATCATGAAGTCCTGTCATCATCCCTAATAGCATGCATGGTGACTGTATAGGCTCACCGAAAAATATATGGACATGTTCACCAAATACTTGCTGTAGTCCATACGCAACACCACCTGGTCCACCACCAACACCACAAGGTAAATACACAAATAACGGATGATTTTCATCTACTTTTACTTTTAACGCTTGCAATTGATTTTTTAACCTTAATGCCGCAACCGCATAGCCAACAAATAAATCTTTCGAGTTTTCATCATCTACAAAATGACACATCGGATCATTTTCTGCATCTTTACGTCCTTGCTCAACGGCGACGCTATAATCATTTTTATATTCAATTACTTGTACGCCGAGTGAACGAAGTAAATCCTTCTTCCACTTCTTCGCATCAGCAGACATATGAACAGCTACGTTGAAGCCAAGTTTTGCACTAATAATACCGATACTTAAGCCTAAATTTCCTGTCGAACCAACTGCGATTTTATATCGGCTAAAAAACTGACGCATATGTGGTTCATTTAATATCGCATAATTATCCGTTTCCTTTAAATAGCCCTGTCGGGTTGCTAACGTTTCAGCATGCTTCAAAACCTCATAAATCCCACCACGCGCTTTGATCGATCCTGAAATCGGTAATGAATGATCGCATTTTAGCATTAATCTACCTGGGATATGAATTGCACGACGTCCTTCAATCAATCTTTTCATGGCGGTTATTTCCTTAACGTCGGATTCAATAATACCGTTTAATTTTTTTGTTTCCGGAAATGCTACTGTTAAATAGGAGGAAAAGCGTTTCAATCTCGCTTCCGCTTCTACTACTTCTGCCATTTTGACAGAAGCAACTGGATAATCGGCATTTCGACTTTCATTAACCCAAAACACAGTTTTACGTTCTTGAAGCTTTCGGATTAATGGAAAATCCGAACATAATTGCTCTAAGTTAATAAAATTGTTCATAATTATTATCCCTCTTTTCACGTTTGAGTAGCTCGTTCACAAAGTTGTCGAAATTTCATTTCAAACGAAATATTATTTTTTTCAGTACGCTTTTTCGGACCTTTTAACCTTCCACCACCGCGTCTAATTTTTGCACTTTCATACCGAAATGCAAGCAATTGATCAATATTGTCGGATGTCATTTCTCTTCCATTTGAATCGATTACAAAAGCACCCTTTGCTATACACATAGCTGCTAATCCATAATCACCTGTTATGACGATGTCTCCCTTTGAAAGCGTGTTCACTAGCTTAAAATCAACCGAATCCGGTCCTTTTGATACCATAATTGTTATTACATTTTCTCGTTCAATGCGATGAGAAGTATCGCAAATCAAGATAGGTTCAATCTCATAATGAGATGATACAAACAGCGCCAAATCAATAACTGGACAGGCATCTGCATCAATTAATAGTTGAATAATACGTCATCTCTCCTTTATCATTATCTTGAATCGATATTATTTCAATATAATTATTTTCTATTCCCTTAAAGCTCACATGGACCTCACAAGAAAATGTGAACAGAAAATTATATTGAATTGTTAGAAAAATCATAATACGATACTGCTATAAAATTTATTTGGGGGTTACACAATGACGACATTAGTTATGACGAACGATGCACGCGCTAAAGAGTATATCGAAGGCGTGTTCGCTCAATTAAAACAAAAAAACGCACATCAACCTGAATTTTTACAAGCTGCAGAAGAAATTCTGTTCTCTTTAACACCTGTGTTTGCTCAACACCCAGAGTATATCGAGCACAATATTTTAGCTCGTATTGTTGAGCCAGACCGTATCATTTCATTCCGTGTTGCTTGGCAAGACGACAATAACCAAGTACAAGTGAACCGTGGCTACCGTGTACAGTTCAACAACGTAATTGGACCATACAAAGGCGGTCTTCGCTTCCACCCAACGGTAAATGAATCAATTATGAAATTCCTTGCATTTGAACAAATTTTCAAAAATGCTTTAACTGGTCAACCAATTGGTGGCGGTAAAGGTGGCTCTGACTTCAATCCAAAAGGTAAATCAGACGCAGAAATTATGCGTTTCTGCCAAGCATTCATGACTGAATTATACCGTCATATCGGTCCAGATGTCGATGTTCCTGCTGGTGATATCGGTGTAGGTGCTCGCGAAATTGGCTACATGTGGGGTCAATATAAACGACTTCGTGGTGCATACGAAGCTGGCGTATTAACTGGTAAAAAACCAGGCTACGGTGGCTCATTAGCTCGTAAAGAAGCAACTGGTTATGGTTTAGTATACTTCACAGCTGAAATGTTACGCGAAAAAGGTGAGTCATTCTTAAACAAAACAGTAGTTGTATCAGGTTCAGGTAACGTAGCTATTTACGCAATCGAAAAAGCACAACATTACGGTGCAAAAGTTGTAGCATGTTCAGATTCTGCTGGTTATATTTATGATCCAGAAGGTATCGATCTTACAGCAGTAAAAGAAATTAAAGAAGTAAAAGGCGATCGTATTAAAACTTACTTAAACTATCGTCCGAACGCTGAATATCATGAAGGTTGCACAAACATTTGGACAATTCCATGTGATATCGCCCTTCCATGTGCAACACAAAACGAAATTAATGCCGATTCAGCTCGTACATTATTAGCGAATGGCGTTAAATTTGTTGCTGAAGGCGCAAACATGCCATCAGATTTAGAAGCAATCAATATTTATCTTGAAAACGATATTTACTTCGGTCCTGCAAAAGCTGCTAACGCAGGTGGTGTAGCTACATCAGCTCTTGAAATGGCACAAAACTCTAGCCGCACTGCTTGGTCATTCCAAGAAGTAGATGAAAAATTACAAGCTATTATGAAGTCAATCTACACTGAGTCTAAAGAAGCCGCTGATAAATATGGCTATCCTGGTAACTTAGTTGTCGGTTCTAACATCGCTGGTTTCGTAAAAGTAGCAGACGGTCTAGTTGCTGAAGGCGTATACTAATTTTCGCCTTTTACGTTATTCGGAAAGATGATGACTTTTGTCATCATCTTTTTATTCGGTAATCGTTAGACGTCTATCTTTAAAAACACGAACATTTATATATTCACTATTCAAAATTATTCGTGTTATAATTTAATCGGACTTTTAAATTGGAGGGTTTGTCGTGGAATTAATTTACACAGGTAAAACAAAAGATGTATTCAAACTAGAAGATGGTCACTATTTATTAAAATTCAAAGATGATGTAACAGGTGAAAATGGCGTATTCGATCCAGGTGCTAACACTGTAGGTTTAACAATTGACGGTGCTGGTTTAGCTGGACTTAAACTTACTTCATTTTTCTATTCTAAGCTAAACGAACAAGGTGTACCTACTCACTACGTAGACGCTAACTTCGACGACGCTACAATGACTGTAAAACCTGCTACTGTATTCGGAAATGGTTTAGAAGTTATTTGCCGCTTCAAAGCTGTAGGTTCATTTTTACGTCGCTACGGTGCATACGTAAAAGAAGGTCAAGATTTAGATTCATTTGTTGAAGTAACAATAAAAGATGATGACCGTCTTGATCCTCCAATCTCTGCTGATGCTTTACATATGTTGGGTATCCTTTCTTTAGAGGAATATGCTGTATTAAAAGAGCGCACAATTGAAATTTCAAAATTCGTAGCTGCTGAATTAGCTAAAAAAGGCTTAACGCTTTACGATATTAAATTAGAATTCGGTCGTGATGTAAATACAAATGAAATTTTATTAATCGATGAAATTTCTGGCGGTAATATGCGCGCATACAAAGGCGATACATATATCGAGCCTTTAGAACTTGAAAAAATTATGTTAGCTGAATAAGTAAGTTGTAGGATGCACAGTAAAATACGTGCATCCTTTTTCTTCCCCCTCCCCTTTCTTGCTGTT
>JBJEFO010000056.1:0-1514 GCA_051874135.1 Lysinibacillus sp. | reverse complement strand
CTAACTCGTGCTCCTTTGATGTAAGCCACTCAATCCCCTCTTGTAAAATCGGTGTACGCTCATGTTCAGGCACCATCGTAATATGCTTTCCAATAAATGATTTATACGTTTTTACTTTTTCTTTATTCGCTTCCATCTCTCTTACATGGTGCTCGCGATCTTCCTCATATTGTGTAATTTCCTGTTGTTTTTCAAAAATAGCTTCTTTATATTCTGCACGTTTTGTGAGCAATTCCTCATAACGCGTTGCTTGCTGTTGCCAATGTTCGATAAATGGTGCACTATCGACCTGTCCGATGCGATTTTGTGCAATAATTGGCAATGTAATTTGCAAAACACCTACTGGTAATAACTTTTTCTTTAAATTTTTATTTTGATGTTTTAATAATAAGCCCCCACCGCCTAGTGCAAGTGGGATTAAAATAAATGGGTTTATAAGCAACGAAAATAGTGTCGTCGCTAATGTATAGACGCCAAATGGTAATGTTACACCAACTAGTGCCATCGTTGCTGCAATCGCCGTAGTTAATGTTGTGTAAGCAGAAAAGCCCGCTACTTCAACAATGACCGATAAAACAACAACCGAACCTTGCGTCAATATAGCCGAACGTATCGCTTCGTTTGTTAGCTCATCAATACCTAGTTTTTGCTTTAGAAGATGTTGTTTTTCTATCGGTAAATCGGTTAGTAATTTTTTGATTTTCTCTGTAAAATCCGTCGACTGTTCTTCGCTTAGCTCACGAAACTTGTCATGAAAGGCGGAAAACAGCTTTTGCATTTGGTACTGAATGAGTAATTGATAAGCTTCCTGCTCATCAGCCGATTCAATAAACGCTTCATAATTTTTATCATCCTTTAGCATTTGTTCATGCATCGCTTGCACAATCGCTTCACTTTGACGTTCGATATCTTCGATTTCATCATATCTTATCCCTTTTAGTTCAAGCGCTTGCGCCATCTCTGTCAATAATTTCACTTGTAGCTCTGCATCCGAATAACGCTCTAGCTTTTTCACTTCAGCCTTTAATGATTCATTAAAATGATCTGTATCTTTTGAGAAAAAATCCTTCGTTTTTGCTGTCATCATGCTAACAATATTTGTTTTAAATAATAATGCATAAACCATACGTAGCTCTTCACCTGTTGTTTGGAGCAGTGCATGTGCAAACACTCGACCATTCATGCTAATCCCTCTTTCAAAACTTAATTACCTTAATAGTATCGATTTTCTTCATACGACGCATCTATTTCTTTTCACGCCACAAGCGCTATAATAGAAAGAGCATAATGATATAGAAAGGAAGATTTTCATGAACTTCACATTAAAAAACAATGGTGAAATACTTGCAACAATCGTGGACAAGCAAGTCACATGCGACGATAATAAAGTACGTGAATGCTTAGAAGCACTCATTGCCAATCATGAGTTAAGTAAGTTCCCACCACATATCGATAAAGACCAAATGCTTGCAGATGCCCTTAAAGGCTTTGCGTTTGCAAGTGGCTATGAATTG
>JBJEFO010000055.1:0-6521 GCA_051874135.1 Lysinibacillus sp. | reverse complement strand
CAAAGTGTTCAATTTGGAACGACTCTGGTAAGTTTGCTAACTCTTCTGTTGTAATTCCTCGTAAATTATACGTGTCAACAAAGCTTAAAACGGAGAAGTCTGGAAGCACTAGCCAAGAATATGCTTGGTTCGGTTCTTGGACTGGGTTTGCAATAACTAGACCACCCGAATTTAACGGTTGGTAGTTACCACGGAGCGAGCCTGCTACGAAACCATACAATCCGTCAGGTCCTGGTCCATTTGTTAAGCCTGGTGCAAACGTGAAGCGATGGCTATCTGTAAATAAATAGTACAAGCCATTGCTTACGACAATGTGAGGTCGTTCTGTTTGCTGGTTCGTACAGCCTGCTTCAAGCAAGGCAGGTAGTAGCTGCCAATTTGTGTAGCTATTGTCTCGGAGTAGTGCAATACCAATATTCCCTGTATATTGTCTTGCTTGTTGTTCGAGTTCGCCCGTTAAACCACAATTAATCTCAGAGTTGTTTCCTGCAATATTTCCTTCAAATAGCAAGTATTCGCAACCTGTTGCAGGGTCTTTGAAGAACCATGGATCACGGAACGCATAAATAATTGAACTTTCGCTTTGTTCGGATTGCTCTAGCGTTTGGTATAGTACACCATCTGGCTCTAAAATAATTTGGTGTGGTGCAAAGTTGACTAACTCAACACCGTCAAGATCGGATACAAAGCTACTGGATGTGTACGCAATGCGTTGTTCATACGTGATTTGTGCTTCACCGCGTCTACCAGAAGCTGTATAGAAGTAATGGATTCGGCCATTTTCATCAATCATTGTAGAACCTGCCCATTGACGTGAGCCAAATGCTGTTCCTTCTTCAAATACTAGACCACCTTGGATCCAGTTCAGCCCGTCTCTTGAGTAGAAATACGCAATTCTCGCTACGTCATGTCGGTTGTTAGGCAATACGCTCCGTGGCGCAGAAAGCACGAATAATACGCGCCAGCCACCCGGTAAAACAGCAATGGAACCATCTTTCGTTTGTAATGGCCACATATCCCAAGTCCATAAGTCTTCTGAAATTCGCGGAATTGGTGGACGAATTACAGGTGCAGAGTTTGATGCCGTAATTCGAATTCGCTCAGCTTGTGCACGTGTCCATTGAGATGGAACAGCGTTTAAATGTTGACTTAAGCAACGTTCAAAATCTTTACACGGGTCATAATTACAGAACTGCTCGATCTGCCTTCTAGTAAAAGTACGGAAATTCGTTGGGTTATCGCCTGTCTGCCCACTTGGGAAATTGCGATTTGACCCTCCTCCTGGAATTGGAGAAAGCTCTCTCCCTCTAGAGCCGGCAATTGGGAACTGTTGATTAGACATTTTTCCTTGATAACCGTATTCGTTATTTCCACGATTATAATTGTTATTCATTTTATCACTCTTCTTTCCTTTAGTTTTTTCTTATTAGCAATTGAATTGTATTTTTTGCCGTCTATTTTTTATTACAATGTTGACAATGACAAGGCTTATGTGGATTGCATGCTACATTATTTTTACAGTAACATTTTGGACTCTCTGTTTGAGATACCATCATTAATCCATATGCATATACATCTACAATTTCAGTAGTTGCTCCTGAAACGGCTAATTGAAGCGTTTGTGCTAATGTGCCACCAAAATGTGCATATTGGAATGATTCTGGCAAAAACCCTACATCTTCAATTGGTATTCCTTGTAGGTCAAAATTATCGATAAAACTGAGCACCGAAAAGTCTGGCAATACAAGCCAAGAATACGCTTGGTATGGTTCTGAAGGCGGATTGGAAATAACTAATGCACTATTATTTAATGGGCGATAGTTTCCTCTAAGTGACCTTGCGACAAAGCCATATAGTCCATCCGGTCCAGTAACCCCTGGCGCAAATGTTGAAGCATGTGAAACAGTAAATAAATAATACGAACCATTTCTCACAATAATATGAGGTCGTTCTGTTTGTTGGTTCGTACATCCTGCTTCAAGTAATGCCGGTAGTAGCTGCCAGCTCGTATACGAATTGTTGCGTAATAATGCAATTCCTATATTTCCCGTAAATTCTGCTGCCTCAGGTGGAACATCTGGACCACAGTTGATACTAGTTCCTGATTGACCTGCGATATTACCTTCAAATAATAAATACTCACAGCCCGTTGCTGGATCTTTAAAGAAGAAAGGATCACGGAACGCATAAATGATGCCCCCGCTAGATTGCTCCTCTGTTTGGTAAAGCACACCATCTGGTTCAAGAATAATCTCATGCGGTGAGAAATCTACGAGCTGTACGCCATCTTTATTTGAAATAAATCCACTGCTCGCTAACGCAATTCGTTGTTCATACGTAATTTGCGTTTCTCCTCGTCTACCTGTTGCTGTGTAGAAGTAATAAATCCGCCCTTGATCAATCATTGCGGACCCAGCCCATTGTCTTGAGCCAAGTGCTGTTCCTTCCTCAAATACATAGCCACCCTGAATCCAGTTCACACCATCTCGCGTGTAAAAATAGCTAATGCGGGCGACATCATGACGTTTTCCTGGAAGGACACTACGCGGCACGGATAATGCAAAGAGAACGCGCCATCCGCCAGGTAAAACGGCAATCGACCCGTCTTTCTCCATTAAAGGCCACATATCCCATATCCACAAATCTGGTGAGATTCTTGGGAACGGTTCCATAATAAGTGGCGCCGTATTCGACGCATTAATTTGAATTCGATTGGCTTGTGCACGCGTCCACTGCGATGGTACAGCATTTATACTTTGAGCTAAGCAACGATTAAAATCTCGCACTGGATTGTAGCCACAATATCTGGCAATTTGCTTCTCCGTAAATTCCCTATAACGTAAATTTTCCGGTGAAGAAAAACCGCGGTTTGCTGAACTTGCTTCTCCACTAGAGTCAATCTCATTGTTATTAGAAGAAACTAGAGGAAACTGCTGGTTAGATAAGTTATTACATTCTTCATCATGTCTATTTTCACAGTGATCAGAAGACTTTGAACAGTTATTTTTCATGCAGTTGTCATCGTTTCCTCCTTGCCTATTGAACTTATTATCGGAATTGTCCATACTCTCAACCTCCTTAGTTTATTTGAACTTAAGTTCCTAGTTAGTATATGGAATCATTGAAGTTTACTATAGGCATATTCTCTATTGTTCTTATTTAAATCTATTAAACTTCTCTATTACCGGTTGTGGCGTTTATCGGAAAGGAGATTTATTTAAAACAAAAAAGAGTCGATTACCTAGTTTTCTAGATAATCAACTCTTCTAACAATTTATTTAATTGGAATCCATTAATACGGATTCGTTGCAATAAAGCTTGCTGTTTTCACGTAAACACGTGGATTTAGCTTTAATTGGTTCACGATAAATTCAGCAATATCTTCCGGTTGCATGAATTTTGATTCGTTGTTTTCTTTAATTAAACTTAAGTCCACAGCTAAATCTGTCGCTACTGTGCTTGGCGTTAAAGCAGATACGCGAATGTTGTTGCGGCGAACTTCTTGTGCTAGTGATTCTGTAAAGCCAATAACCGCAAACTTCGATGCACTGTAAGCACTCGATGTTGCTGCACCACTTAATCCATTCGTAGAAGAAATATTAATAATATCTCCACCATTTTTTTCGATTAATTGTGGCAACACCGCGCGTGTTACATAATATGTACCCATTAAGTTCGTATCAATAATTTGTTGCCATTCTTTCGGATCCATGTCCATCACTGTACCGAATGTAGCGATTCCTGCATTATTAATTAAAATATCAGCAGGCCCTAAATCATTTGTTAATGAAGAAATGGCAGCTTCTACTTGCTCTTGTGATGAAACGTCAGCCGTAGCATAGGCAACTTTCACACCTAGACTAGCGATTTCAGTAGCTACTTCCTTTAAAGTCGCCTCTGTTCTCGCTAGCAAACCAACATTTACGCCCTCTTTTGCTAATAAAAGTGCTGTTGCTTTACCGATTCCTCTTGCTGCACCTGTTACAAACGCAACTTTTCCTTGTAAATTTTGTGCCATCTTAAGCAGCCCCCTTCCAAAAAAACGTTAAAATACTATTTCATTATACTATAGTAAAATACATTCCGCTAAAAAATGGTACTTCATTTTATGTTAAACTAACGTAAAAAGGAGGATGCCTTATGCAACAACTACGATTTGAATCATCTTGGGATAAAGCATTATCTGCACAGGACCGGGATTATATTGAAAAACTTTTTAACGACACGAAAGAGCAGCAACATCATTCTACTATTGTTTTTTCTCCAATCCGAGAAGCAATTAATCATCGAAATGAGCTACTAATTACCGTATTAGTACATAACTTTTCGCAAAATCCATTTACGTTTGAGAAGACTCGACTCGTCTATTCGAATGAGCAGGAGATACTAGCGGAAAAGGAATTTACGCTCCCTTCCCTTACGATTCCACCACAAGTGAGCATGCCGTGGACGTTTATATTTCCTATCCACCGAGGGACTGGTGGATTTTTAATGATATAACGCAAGTATTTTCGAAAATAAAGCAAGTAAATTCACGACTCGTCTATTCACGGAAAAAGAATTTACGATTTCACCTCACTAATACATGATTTTTAACGGAATATTTTATTTCCTTATAATAACCAATCCCTTTATGGTATTTTTTGCTTATTTTGAATATAATGAAAATACCGTCTTTTTATTCATATTAAAAATTTTGTTAATAAATACTCTCTAAATCACACTGTTTATTAACAAAAAAGGGAAAGGGAACATCATGAAAATTAGTACACTATTAAGAACGACAGCAGTTACTATAATTTTTTTAACACTATTAAGTGGTTGGAGCTTATTTTCTTTAATAGGTGATCTAAACAAGCAAACAGACACCTTACATATGGATAAAGAATTAGAAATGTTAGCTACTGAGTTACAGGGAGCTTCCGACTACTTAACAAATGAAGTGCGCGCTTATACACAATTTGGCGACGAAAAACATTACGACAATTACTGGAAAGAAGTAAATGAAACGCAAACAAGAGATAAGGTTGTGGCACGTTTAGAGGAGTTAAAAGTCCCGAATGAATTGCTAGATTTAGTACAGCTTGCTCAAACAAACTCCAATAATCTTATTCAATTAGAAGAGCAGGCAATGGAAGCTGTAGCAAACAATGATTTAACACGTGCTCGTGAACTTGTGTACGGAGCTGATTATGCAGCTGGAAAAGAAATTATTGCAGCACCATTAAATGAATTTAGAACAAAACTCCAACAATGGACAGCAGAAAATATCGCAAAAGTGGAAGATGATGTTGAAGGAAAAAAATTCATTTTAATTGTTTCGATGCTATTATTTGCAGTTGGTGTACTTCTAGCCTTTACCTTATTAATTGTTAAACTAAAACGACTTGGCCCATTAATGGACATGACAAAACAGCTCGCTTCGGGGAATTTAACTACCCCGGCTTTACCTGCTCGTTCTAAAGATGAAATTTCCGCGTTAACGTTGTCTATTAATAGTATGGCAGATCAGCTACGAAATGTTTTATTAACGGTGCGTCAAGCAAGTGAAAATTTAGCCTCTTCATCAGAGGAATTGCTAGCCAGTACAGAACAAACAACTTCCGCAACACAACAAGTAAGCAAAGCGATTGAGGGCGTTGCTCACGATTCAAACAAGCAATCGCAACATATCGAGGAAAGCACTATGGCGATTCAAGAAGTCGTACAAGGCATTCAAGTCATTGCAGACGCAACCGCTTCTGTAGCCGCTTCATCAGAAGATACGACACTCAAATCGCAATTAGGTGAAGAACATATTAATAAAGCTGTTACGCAAATGAAAACGATTGAGGATACAGTACACGATACAGCTGACTCAGTAAAACGTTTAAACGTTCGCTCGAAGGAAATTGAAGAAATCATTACGACGATTACGAATATTTCTAGTCAAACGAATTTACTTGCATTAAACGCAGCGATTGAAGCAGCTCGAGCTGGCGAACACGGGAAAGGCTTTGCGGTTGTAGCAGACGAAGTAAGAAAATTAGCGGAAGAATCAAACCGTTCAGCACAGCAAATTACGGACATTATTAAATCTATTCAGAATGATACTTTATCTGCAGTAAATCAAATGAATAGTGTCACAGAAAATGTTGTAAACGGTGTTACGATTATTGAGCAAACTGGCCATTCATTTACGGACATTTTAAAATCGTCTAACGATGTTTTAGGAAAAATCCAAGAAATGTCTGCCGTTTCAGCACAAATCGCCGCTAGTACAGAGCAAGTAGCAAATGGTTTTAACTCAGTAAACACCATTTCCCAAAGCACATCAAGCCAAACATACAATGTTTCAGCTTTAGCAGAAGAACAATTAGCAACAATGGAGGAAATCGCATCCTCTACAGAAGCATTAACGAAATTAGCGTTTGAATTAAATAATCAGTTTACTAAGTTTAAATTTTAATAGGTGTTACTTCCCCCTTGGCTTTGTGCCAAGGGGGTTGTTTTTTCTGTAAAGCAAGTAAATTTGAAAATTA
>JBJEFO010000054.1:1740-6605 GCA_051874135.1 Lysinibacillus sp. | reverse complement strand
ATAACCGTTTACGTTCTTCATGGACGCAAACATATTAATATTTACTGTTTCTTTAATTTAGGTGCTTACAATATCGCTTACAAAAGCACCTAAATGTTCTGTTTCAATTGATATCCTACGAAACCCGTTATGCATATGCATAACGGGTTTTCTATTTTATTCCAATACCCTTTAAGGTATACTATTGAATAAAGGGAGGCGAAACGATGAGCGACCGATATCAACCGTTAACACCCGAACAATTAGAACAAGCACAACAGAAAATATCAGAAACTAAACTACAGGCCGAAAAAATGGAGAATATTTTACATAAATCTGCCCTTTGTTTAGTAGAAGCCAAAAAAAGCCTAATCCTTGCTTTACTCGAATCAGATGTAGACGTTCATATTATTAGTCAATCAACAAAAACGCCTATCGAACGCGTATTAGAGTTAAAAGCATCTATTGAATGAAAAGGCAGCACCTTACGTAATTTTGTGTAAGGTGCTGCTTATTTATCTCTATCTCTTAAACAAACAAAATATTAGAAATATAAATAACGACCGTCACTGTTAGACAGCTAATAATCGTTGAGAATAATACGGTTTGTGCTGCTGTTGCGGACTCGATATCGTATTCTAGCGCAAGGCTTGAGCTATTACGAGATGTCGGGAATGCACTAGCAATAAACAATGATTGTGCCACAACCCCTTCAATCCCTAATACATAAATAATACCGAGCGCGATTGCTGGACCAACAATGAGACGTGTAAAGCAGCTAATAAAAATCGTTTTATTAAACATTGTTTTTATCTCAATTTGAGACAGCTGCGCCCCTAGCGTAATAAGCGCGACCGCAACGAATCCACCCGCAACATAATCAAGTGGAATTTGAAATGTTTGTGGAATCGGGACATTTAAATAATTCAGCAATGCCCCTATCCAAAGAGCATGAATAATTGGTAGCTTTAAAAAATCTTTTACAATTTCTATCCCTGATTTCGTTGCGGAAATTAAATTGTATAGTCCGTAAGTATACGTCGTCATATTTTGAAAGATAACGAGAATAACTTGAATTGCCACCCCTATCGGCTGTGTAACAAAAATCATTTGTGCTACAGGAATCCCGTAATTTCCAGAGTTAATGAGCACGACACTATTTTTAAAAACAGCTGACTCTTGCCGGTCAAGCTTCAGCATTTTCGCTAAATAATGACTTAAAATCATCTGACTGCCGATAAATAGCACGATAAACATCGTTAATTGCCCAACAACCGACATTTCAATCTTTGTTTCATAAATATTGACGAAAACAGCAGCTGGCATGAAACAATATGTAATTAAATGAGATAAAGCTTTTAAATTAAATTGAAATTTCTTCTGCAAAATCGCCCCGACAATGAGCAAAATTAATATTGGCGCAACGATTTGGAAGAAAATCATCGAAAGATAAACCATAACTAAAACCCTTTCCATTCATTTCTAGTACTACTGTACCCGAAATAATTGCTTTTGGGCATATCGTTTAGCCGAATTCATGGAAAAAGAGCTTGAAATGTGCGAATTATTCGCAAGCATTTCAAGCTTTCATAGTTAATCGTCTGTCATACGTTTTTTATAAAGCACGCTTGTTACGGCAAGGGTTAATACTGTCCAAACAATTATAACAACAAACGGTATAATAATTTCTTTTATTGGCGCTGCTGTTTCTAATGCTTCTGCTAGTAAAATGAGTTGCGCGCTCGGTAACCACTCCGCTACCGCTAAAACCGGATATGTTTCAGATAAGCTAAGTGCTAATGGACCAAATGAAAATAACCCCATGACCGGTAACACCGCTACAGAAGCTTCCATTACCGTCTTTGTGTATAGCCCACAAATCATTCCAAGAGCAAGGTAAAATACAATCGACACAATTAGGGCTAGTGTTAATACAATGATATTTGCTGGCTCATAGCCCACTAAATAGATTGTTAACGCTAAAATAACAACTGAAATGCTAAATACTAATGAGCTTTTCCCAATTAAAATGTCTGCAATACTTGCTGGTGACATCATTAAACTGCGAAGTGTGTTACTTTCCTTTTCCTCCGCAATTAAACAACACTGAATAAACGCCGTAACAACAGCAAAGGTCATATTAATCGGTAAGAAATACATTTGCATTGTATCAGCACCACTTTTATTGTAGAAAAACGCTAAAAGTAATGGCATTAATACCATTGTTGAAACCGCATAGTTACGAGAAAACTCTTTATAATCTTTCATAAAAATTGCTTGGATTCGCTTCATTGACATGTTCATTGTAAATCACTCCCCGTTAATTGCATGAAAATATCGCCTAATGTTGGTTCATTCGTGTTGATCCGAACAATGGATCCTCTTCCCATCCACTGTGCTAATACCGTCGCAGATTCACTATCATTCATCGGTAAAATGTGTTCTTCCCCTGTCGTTAACTGGACCGTCATCGATTCATCACTATAGTCATGCTTTAGTTGTGACGGTGCGCCGATTGCTTGAATCTTCCCTTTATGTAGGAAGGCAACACGGTCACATAGCGTTTCTGCTTCTGCCATATCATGCGTCGTTAAAAAGATTGTCGTTCCCATTTCATTTAACTTGCGTAGCCCTTTATAAATGTGAGCTGTATTGACTGGGTCAAGTGCTGATGTTGGTTCATCTAAGAACAATAAATCCGGCTTATGCATAATCGCCCGTGCTAATGTTACTCGCTGCATCATTCCTTTTGATAATTCCGTAACCTTTTTCTTTCTTGCATCTGTTAAGTTAACAAAAGCAAGTGCTTCGTCTACTGCGGATTTCGGCAAATTATACATATTACTAAATAATAGTAAATTTTCCTCCACCGTAAGCCTTTTATATAGTCCACTATTATCTGTAAGTATTCCGAACCGCGCTTTATTTTCGCTTTTCTTCATATTAATAGAAGGTAAACCTAGAACATTTGCTTCGCCTGCTGTTTGTTCTAATTGAGCAGTCAGAATTTTAATCATTGTTGTTTTTCCTGATCCACTCGGCCCGAGAAATCCAAAAATCTCTCCCTTTTGAATTGTAAATGAAACGTCTTGTAATGCTGTAAAAGTGCCAAACGTCTTTTGTACGTTTTTCACTTCAATCGTTGCAGTCGTCATAGTGGCGACCTCCTTCAATTCGTTTTGTTACACTTAATTTAGAAGAATTGAAGAAATATCGCCTTATTTTCACGTTGAAATGTAGCTATTTCAACGTGAACTGTAGCAATTTGTCGATGAATGGACGCCATTATTCCCCAGGAAATGTTACGCAATACCGATTAATTCTTTTAATTCCGACAATTTAGTCCGCGATAACGGGACAACAGTGCCCTCTCCGACATTTAGCCTTAAACTATAACTATTTTTCGTCCACGTAATAATTTCCCTCACCTTTTGTAAATTGACTATATATGAGCGATGACATCTGTAAAATCCATATGCTCGCAATCGTTTTTCTAGCTCTTGTAATGTAAGTGAGCAACTATAGCTCGTACCTGCAACATTAACTAATATTTCACCTTCAACACTTTCAATATAATCAATTTCCGGTGGGTTAAATAAAATCGTTTTATCATTTTTCTTCGTTTGGATTTTTTCAATTTTAATAATCGGTTCTTCAGATGAACTTGTTGATTGCTCTTCTGCAAAGTCCATCTTATGACAGCCCGATTGATCAATGCGTAAAATTTCGGAAGTCGAAATAAGGAGCTCCTCCACACTATTTGCAAGTAGCACAATTCGCTTGCCTTGCTCCGCTAATCGCCCGATGAGCTGGACGATTATTTCACGTGAATTTTCATCCATTCGATAAAAGGGCTCTTCAACCACAAGCAAATTTTCTGTATATAAATAAGCTCTTAAAAAAGCGATTCTCTTTTGCTCGCTTGTCGTTAAATTTTTAACTTTTGTTTTGCGCTGCTTTGCTAAACCGAAAAGCGTTAGCATTTCATCAATCGTTTTCACACATCCCGCCAGCGCCATATAAAAGCGAAATGTCTCTTCTACTGTAAGCCTCTTATATTCCCCGTCTGCTACATGGTGCACATAGCCATTTGTTTGTAGCTGCTTCATTATAAGTTGCATCTTTTGTACATCTGTATAAATACCCGTTACCTGTCCATCAATCGTACAAGCTGGCAGTATTGTTTTTCCTTCTTCTATTATTTCTTCTATCTGTATGCTCACGTTGTCACCTCGAAATCAAAATAGTAATCCTATTAATTCATACTAATGCAAAAAAATCCCATAGCACAAGATGCTACAGGATTATAATTAGTAGAAACATGTAAAAACTGATTTGCTCGTGGTGATTTCGGTTTACTTGCTTTATTTTTAAAAATACTTGCGTTATTTTTTAATTTACTTGCTCTATTTTTAAATTTACTTGCGTTATAAAAAGAACCCACCGACTAACAAACCAACGACAATCACAAGTGCTGGGTGCACTTTAAATTTCTCTAACGCAAAATAACTAACAACCGCAATGATAATCGTTGGAATCCAGCTAATGCCTTCTATAGATGTTGCAAAAAAATTAAACGTTAAATTAGCCATTAAAATCGCAATAGCCGGTAAAACAAAACTCGATAATCTTTTCACTCTCGGTGAATCTCGGTGGCGGTAAAGTAAGCTTAGTAGTGCTATCATTAAAATAAGTGAAGGTCCTACTGTAGCAAAAAGCGCAATAAACGCCCCTAAAATGCCCCCTTGTTCATAGCCGATATAGCCAGCAAGTTTCGTTGCAATTGGCCCGGGCAATGCATTGCCAAGCGCAAGCGTATCACTAAACTCAGCCGTCGTCATCCAGCCGTATGTTGAAACAACTTGATTTTCAATTAACGGAATCGA
>JBJEFO010000054.1:0-1640 GCA_051874135.1 Lysinibacillus sp. | reverse complement strand
GGCACAACACCGTTCGTCATCCCTTGAATAAAATCTAAATCTTTATATTGTCTTAATACTGTTAGAAAAATAATGAGCGCTATAACTGTCGGTAAAATCGTTGCGATTAAAGCATTTAGCATGCCTAGCCAGCCACCTACACGGTAACCGATATAACCTGCCATTTTAGTAGCAATTGGTCCTGGTAATGTATTACCGATTGATAATACATCGGCAAATTCATCGTCCGTCATCCATCCAAAATTCCCGACTACCTCTTTATGAACAAGCGGAATGGATGCCGGTCCCCCGCCAAATCCTAATATGCCAGATCGAAAAAATGCTATGAAAATATCTAGTTGCTTTTTCATTTTGTTCACTCCTTAATAGCCAATCGCCACCCCGTCTCCACGAGGATCAGCACCGCCAAATTTCACATTCGTATCACGGTCGATCCAAATTGCACCTGCATGTCCCATCGTATCCGTAAAATTAGCGAGTACTTCTAGTTCATGGCCCTTCTCCGCAAGCGCTAGCCGAATATCGTGCGCAATACGACCTTCTAGCTTCAATGTATTAGATGATGCTCCCCATGTTCTACCGTATAACCAGCGAGGCGCTTCAATCGCCGCTTGAACAGACATACCGTAGTCAACAATGCGGGTTACAAGTGCCGCTTGTGTTTGTGGCTGCCCTTCACCACCCATTGTGCCATAAACGAGTGCTGGTTTACCATCTTGTAATAACATAGCAGGGTTCAATGTATGGAACGTGCGCTTATGTGGTGCCAATGCATTTACATGCTTTTCATCAAGGGAGAAAAAGCTACCGCGGTTTTGCAAAATGACACCCGTTCCTTTTGGAATAATGCCCGAACCAAACTCATGATAAATACTTTGAATAAATGACACAGCATTGCCTTCCTCATCGACTACACCAAACCATACCGTATCCCCTTTTGCATCAAGCGGTTGTAATTCCTTTGCACTTAGTTTTTCCTTTATTTGCTCAGCGATTGCCCGACCATGCTTCTTACTTAATAGCTCATCTAATGGAATCTGCGAGAATGTCGGATCTGTTAAATACGCATCCCGGTCAATAAATGCATATTTAATTGCTTCGACAAGTAAGTGATAATAGTCAGCTGAGCCTTCCTCAATTGAGGCTACATCGAAATTATTTAAAATATTTAAGATGGATAAACTCGCCATTCCTTGTGTATTCGGTGGTAAGTTGTATGCTGTATAGCCACGGTAATCTACTGAAATCGGGTCTACCCAATCACTCGTATGCGCCTTGAAGTCTTCCACCGTTAATAAACCGCCTTGTGCTTGCACATCTTGCACGATTTTTTCTGTTAGCTCACTATTATAAAACGCCTGCGCCCCGTGCTGTGCAATGTACGCAAGTGTGTCGCCTAAGTCTTGCTGTTTTAATATATCACCTTCTTCATAAGGTTTCCCGTCTTTTAAGAAAATACGTGCAAACTCCTCAAAGCGTTGTAACGCACGAAATTGTTGATCTGTTTCATCTAAGTTTACTTTCGTCCAATATGCCTGACTCTCTGTTACCGGGAATCCTTCTTTGGCATAATGAATCGCCTGTTCAAGTAATTGTGCCCATTGCATTGTGCCGTCCATTTCTGCTATTGCATAGTCGTA
>JBJEFO010000053.1:0-6633 GCA_051874135.1 Lysinibacillus sp. | reverse complement strand
CTATTAAAATAGCCAATACAATAAATGTCATTTTCCAATCAGCCACTTTTAAAATTGTTGCTCCTAAAACAGGTGCTAACATAGGTGCAATTAACATAAATGCTTGTGTAACAGATAGCACCTTTGACATCGCTTTTCCTTCATAACTATCTTTTATAAGTGCTGTAGAAATGGCTACCATCCCGCCTGCACCAAATGCCGAAGCAGCACGCGCAACAATCAATAATGTAATATTTGGAGCGAATGCACAAGCGGCACTAAAAATCATAGAAATAGAAATACTTGCAATTAATACCGGTTTACGACCATATTTATCACTCATAGGACCTAAAATTAAAATACCGATTGCCATAAAAATAAAAAATATTGTCATCGTAAAGCTCATTAATGTAGACGTTGTATTAAAATATGATGTCATTTCAGGTAATGCCGGCATATATAAGTCAGTTGATAATGGTGGAATCATCGACAGAATTGAAATCAATGTGATTAAACCAGCATTTTTTAAATATTTTTGTTGCATAACTTATCTCCTTTTATATCATATAGCTAGCTATATAAGTGAGCGAAAATCGATACATTACGCGTGTCGTAATGCATTCTTTGCTATTCGTGCCATTAACGGCTGCAATGTTTGAATCTCCTCTTCTGAAAAACCATCCAACAGCATTTGCTCTGTTTGACGAATACTTTCGTAAATCTCTTCAATTATCTTTAACGCTTTATCCGTTAAAGAAATGATTCGTGCTCTCGAATCTTCCGAATCAACGCGGCGAACGATAAATCCCTTTTGCTCCAGCCGATTTATTAAGCCGGTTACAGTAGGATTCGAATAATTCAAGGCACGCTCAATATCACGTTGACGAAATACTTTATCCGATTCATGTGCTAACAAAATAATTACGTCTGCTTGACTCTGTGTTAAACCAATTTGCTTTAAATGTTCATCGCCAATTCGTTTAGCCAAATGATCAACCATCTTTAGATGAGTTAGCACAATAGGCTCCCTAATAGAATGTTTCATGTTCAAACCTCGCTTATATAAACTACTCCCGAATTATATAGCACGCTATATAATTTTTCAATAAAAAGTATATAGGTAAGTATTGGAAAGGTTATAAAAAAAGGCTGTACTGATTCGTTCCTTCAGTACAGCGTATTATTTATTTTACCTTAGTAGGTTTTGGTGGTTTAACGTCTTGTGGAATGGCACATTTATATTCGATTCCTCCACGTAATTGATTAAATTCTTCCTTTGCTTTTGCAATGATATCCGGGTTTAATAATGCATCTAGCGCTGCGCCAGCCATTGTTTTCGCAGCATAGTGCATACCTTTCATACCAATCGTTGTGCCGAACGAGGCCGTTGCTTGCCATGTGTGTACCTGTACGCCAAGCGGGGCACAAGTTGTTAACACTTGTCCTAGTGGTGCAATCCAGGTAACATCCCCTAAATCACTTGAACCTGGCGAAGATTGACGGAACATTTGCGGGAAATTGTACGTATCTGTCTGCAAAATGTCGTTAGGGTTCCCTCCGAGCATTTGTAGCTGTTGTTTTGATCCAGCCATAACACTAGGATCAATCGATTTACTTAATTGCTCTGCAAAGCTTCTTTCCTCAGCTGTATATGTTAGTGGTGGCAGCTCCTTCCACTGTTCAAACATTAACGTATTTAATGTCATATTCGGTAAACTGTCGTAGCACGCCGAACTTATTTCATAGCGGACAGACGTCTCAGTCATTAGCGCTGCCCCTTCTGCGATTTTAATTAAACGACTCTGTAATTCATCGACTGCTTGACGTGTTGCACCGCGCAAGAAATAATACACACTCGCTTCTTCTGGCACAATATTTGGTGCTGAGCCGCCGTTTGTAATTTGATAATGAATACGCGTTCCATCTGGTACATGTTCACGCATATAATTGGCCCCGACATTCATCAGTTCTACCCCATCAAGCGCACTACGACCTAAATGCGGCGCTGCTGCTGCGTGAGCTGTTCGACCTTTGAAAAAAAACTCAATCGCTGTTAACGCTTGCATTGACCCATTGACCGTAAAATTAAATGTTCCTGGATGCCACGCAAATACAATATCTAAATCATCAAATGCCCCGGCACGTGCCATATACGATTTACCTGAAAGCAATTCTTCCGCAGGGCAACCATAATAACGAATTGTTCCTGCGATGTTTTGTTCGCTCATTAATTGCTTTAACGCAACAACCGCTTCCACACTTGCCGTACCTAATAAGTTATGTCCACATCCATGACCAGCACCGCCCTCAACAGCTGGTGCGTATGTCGGCTGATCTTGTTGGCTTAGTCCAGGTAAGGCGTCAAATTCTCCTAAAAAGCCAATAATCGGTCCACCCGTTCCCCACTCTGCTACAAAGGCCGTTTCGACATCCCCTACATTTGTCGTAATAGAAAATCCTTCCTTGCTTAAAAAATCCTTTTGTAAAGAAGAGGCATACGTTTCTTCATAGCCAACTTGTGGATGCTCCCATATATCCCTCGCCATTTTCTCATACGTTTGCTCATTTTCTGACATGATTTGAAATAGGTTTTGTTTCATAGCTATCATCCTCCATCTCTTATAGTTTAAACACTATAAAAATTATTGCCGTTTTACATGAAGTTTATTACAATATTGAAGCTATTCTGAGTTAACCTCTCTTCTATGCTTTGGAACAAACCAAACAATAATAAGTGCGATGATCGACAGTGCAATGAAGGTCATTCCTACAATAAATATTTTGCCCCGTATTTATCAAACAATTCCCCTGTAACTGGCGATAACATAGCATTACTGATTGCACCAGGTAACAATAGAATTTCGGCTTCAAATGCTGTAAAACTATGACCATCTTGTAATTTCTACATCGAAAGATAATAATTAAATCTACTTATTCATTGATTAAATAGTGTTAAATACTGTAAAATTCAATTATCAGAATATTCTTTAACAAGATGTTTTTGGTAGATTTATATTTTAACACTTATCGGTACTAAATAACATAGTCAAGGGGGATTTTTTAATGGCATGGGATTATGAGTATGATGTGATTGTCGTTGGCTCTGGGGCATCAGGTTTTTCTGCTGCAATTACGGCTAAAAAAGAAGGATTAAGTACATTATTAATCGAAAAAGAAAAGCATTTTGGAGGGGCCTCTGCTCTATCTGGTGGTGGTATATGGATTCCAAATAATCGATATTTAGTTGAGGCTGGTGCTGCCGATAGTTTTGAAGAAGCTAAATTATATTTAGATTCCACTGTTGGGGATTTAGTTAGCGATCAAATAAAAGAAACGTATTTGAAAAAGGGGATTGAAATGTTGGATTATATGCATAATCTAGGACCACATATGAGATTTACCTATGCCAATAATTACTCTGACTATTATCCAACACATCCCGGTGGTAAAGGTAAGGGCCGATCAATTGAGCCTAAAGTAATTGATTTAAATCTATTAAAAGATTGGAAGAGTATGCTTCTTCCACCTACAATGGATACAAAAGGTTTCGTTATGACAGGACAAGATTTCGTAAAAGTTAATATGATTACTAGAACTTGGGCAGGCAAAAGAGCCTCTTTAACACTAGGATGGCGATTAATTAAGCATCTATTACTCAAAAAAGATTACGCATCTTTAGGAAGAGCTTTAATAGCTCGCATGGCGTTAACCTATAAAGACTTAAACGGTGAAATTTGGCTTGAGTGTCCATTTATTGATTTTATTTATGAAGATGACAAAGTAACCGGCATAGTAGTAAAGAAAAACGACAAACAATTATCAATCAAAATCAATAAAGGTGTCATATTTGGCTCAGGTGGATTTTCAAGAAGTCAAGAAAAAAGAGAAAGGTTCCTTCCTAGCCCACAAAATGTAAGTTGGACAAGTTCACCACTAGGACAAACGGGAGATATTATTGAACCTTTTGAAAAACTGAATGCCAAGTTTGGTTTGATGGACAGAGTTTGGGGTGCACCAACTGTTATTAATCATTTAGGAATGCCCTTTTTCTTAGTTGCTGATAGAGGTATACCGAATATGATTATTGTTGACCAAGACGGAAAAAGATATATTAATGAACCGACTCCATACCATGAATTCATCGATAAAATGTATGAACATAATGAAAAAACAGGCGGTAAAGCGATCACTTCTTGGATTATTTTAGATGCAAGAGCAAAAAAACGATATATATTTACAGGGTTATTCCCTGGTCAAGATTTCCCTAAAGCATACTATGAAAATGATATTGTTTTAACAGGAAATACGGTGGAAGAATTAGAAGGCAAATTAAATATTCCAAAAGGAAATTTAGTTCAAACAATAGACCGATTCAATGAATTTGCCCGAAACGGGAAAGATTTAGACTTCCACCGAGGGGAAACGCCTCACGATACTTATTACGGGGACCCTACGTTACCAAATCCAAATTTACTCGAAATCAACACAGGCCCTTATTATGCAATGAAACTATATCCAGGCGATATCGGCACTAAGGGCGGTGTCGTTACGGACGAATTTGCAAGGGTAGTAAAGGAAGACGGCACTGCCTTTGATAATGTATACGCTTGCGGTAACTGTTCAGCATCTATAATGGGCCACTCATATCCAGGTCCAGGGGCAACATTAGGACCGGGAATGACGTTTGGTTACGTAGCTTCCATGCACTGTAAAGAAAAAACTCAAAGTGACACTTTAATCAACAAAGGTTTTAACGCACAGAAGGAAGTCTTACTCCGTTAATGCGGGATAAAATTTAAAAGTATAAACAAAAGCATTTGAACGCATATAGTTTTCAAATGCTTTTGTTATTTTTATGCCAAATGTTCTTGGTTATATAAAACTTTAAAGTTAGCGCTTGAATTTTAGCCTACCAGCTAATTATTCCCCATGATGTAACTCAAATACAAGTTAATACTTGGTAAGCGTGTTACAATTAATAGATGAAAAACAGTTGGGGTGACGAAAATGAGTAAACGAGAACAGCAAAAACAACAGCGCCGTCAAAGCATCATCGACATTGCAAAAGATTTATTTTTGGAGCAAGGCGTGCAAACGGTACAAATGCAAGATGTCGCGACTGCTGCTGGTATTGGCATTGCGACATTATTCCGCTATTTTCCTAAAAAAGAATATTTAATAATTGCAGCAACAAATGCAATTACTGAAGAAATGGCCATGAGTGTTGGGCAAATTATCGAGCAGAACTGTACAGCATATGAAAAAATCGAGAAAATTTTAGATTATTATATGAGCATAACGAAGGACCCTCAACATCGTTTAGCTAAATATTTCGAATCCTTTGATTTATATGAAAAAATAGCAGAAGAATCCCCAGAGCAATATACTGAATACTTATGTGCCCGAAACAAATTAGCCGATATTTTATTAACATTAGCTGAGCAAGGTAAGCAGGACGCCTCATTGAGATCGGATGTTGATTTGGATGTGTTTATTATGACAATGGTACAAAATTTTAGCATATTCACTTTTAAGTCAAGATTAACAAAGCATGCTCCTAATGTTTCAACGTTACTTTCTGCGGACAAACAACTACTAATGATGAAAGATATTTTTTTACGCTATATTCAGCCATAACAATTACTAGACATATAAATTGACTTTCAATTCCGAAAGTTATTATAATAATAGTTACAAAGGTGATAGTCGACTATCACTTTTTAAACTTATTTTAGGGGGCTATTTATATGAGTCGTTTATCCAATAAAGTAGCAATTATTACAGGAGCAGCACAAGGTATGGGTGCAGCACATGCTCGCCTTTTCATTGAGGAAGGTGCAAAAGTAGTTTTAACAGATTTAAATGAGGAAAAAGGAAATGCACTCGCAGCTGAATTAGGTGAAAATGCCCTTTTTGTTAAACAAAACGTAACATCTGAAGAAGATTGGGCAACAGTTATTGCAAAAGCAGAAGAGGCTTTCGGTCCAGTAAACGTATTAGTAAACAACGCCGGTATTATAATAGCAAAAAATATGCTTGATATTACACTTGAAGAATACCGTCGTATCGTAGAAATTAACCAAGTATCAGTATTTTTAGGTATGAAAGCGGTAGCAGCTTCAATGCAAAAAGCTGGTGGCGGTTCAATCGTCAACATTTCTTCAATGAACGGCTTAGTTGCTGGTGCTATAGGCTATACTGATACAAAATTCGCAGTTCGTGGTATGACGAAAGCAGCAGCGATTAGCTTAGCGCCAATGGGCATTCGCGTAAACTCTGTACACCCAGGCGTAATCGCTACACCAATGGTTGTTCAAAAAGATACAAAAGAATCTGTAGAAGCATTCGCAAAATTTATTCCATTAAAACGTGTAGCACAACCAGAAGAAGTATCAAAAATGGTACTATTCTTAGCTTCGGATGAATCTAGCTACTCAACAGGTTCAGAATTCATTATCGATGGCGGATTAACTGCACAATAATAATAGTAGTACGTGATATAACCCTTTACAAATTTACAAAGGTCGATTTTCTAAGATTAATAGAAAATCGACCTTTGTTTTTTTGGCTCTTCGCCAAAATACGTTCTTGACCGCATATTTATCCTTTTTTAGCAAGCACTGATTTTGATGTTGAACCGTTTTTTTATTTAAC
>JBJEFO010000052.1:0-6649 GCA_051874135.1 Lysinibacillus sp. | reverse complement strand
TAGATGGCGCAAACCAAGTAGCAGCTGGTAATGCACAATTATCAACTTCTTGGACGACTTTACGTAATGGTCTTGCAGAGTTGAAAAATGGTACGGCTCAAATTAGTGCTGGTAATGCAACGGTGGCAACAGGATGGACAACATTAACGGATGGTGTAACGCAAGTTAATGATGGCGTGGGTCGTTTACAAGCTGGTAGTGAAGAGTTAGCAACTGGTTTAGCAAATGGCGCAGAAGAAGTAGCGGCAGTACAAGTATCGGATGCAAATATTGCAATGTTCTCATCACCGGTACAATTAGTAGGTGAAAATGTAAACCCATACACGTACTATCGCGATTCGACAGCACCGTATATTTTATCACTAGCGTTATTTGTAAGTATGTTAGTATTATCATTCTTTATTGACTTTAAGAAACCAGCAGTCAGTCCATCATCCGCTATTAGCTGGTATGTAAGTAAATGGTTGAAATTAGCACTATTCGCTATTGTACAGGCATTATTAGTATCACTATTTGTGTTAGTTGTACTACAACTTTCTGTTACGAACGTAGCGTTATTTATACTATTTGCCATTTTCGTAAGTTTAACGTTTATGTCGATTATCTTCTTCTTAATCGCAGTAGGTAACAATATTGGTCGTTTTGTTGCGTTAGCATTTATCGTATTACAGCTATCGATTACAGGCTCAAACTTACCAATTCCGATGTTGCCGGATAATTTACAAGCGGTAAGTAAATTTTTACCGTTAACGTATTCAAATGCAGGATTTAAAGCAGTAATCTCTTTAGGCGATACAGCTTTACTTGCTTCAAATGCATCAGTGTTACTCATTTTCTTAGCAGTTTCATCACTACTTGCTTTAGTAGTATTTATGTTTAGCTTTAAATCGATTGGATCGAATAATCAAACGCCAGAAGTACAAATGTAATAAAAAAGGTGTTCCGACAAGTAATTTCGGAACACCTTTTACTATGTCATAAATAAAAGAGTGGTGTAACTTAATTATTTTTATAGCAAATTTCGTTATATATTATAATGATATTACATAAAATGAAATATATTAATTAAAAATAATAGTAAGAATTATAGATTGACCCGTAGTAATTATGTACAATAAAATAGAAGTTATATTACATGTAGGAGGTCTAACGAATGGATAAACGAAAGTTATTTGTTACTGCAAGTGCCGTAACAGCAAGTTTAGTAGCGATTACAGGTGTATCAGCTGCGGGGTTCACAGATGTAGAGGCATCAAATCCTCATTATGAAAACATTTTAGCATTACATGATGCAGGTGTTATTAGTGGATATCCAGATGGATCATTTAAGCCAGGGCAAGCTGTTACACGTGGTCAAGCAGCAAAAATGTTAGTCAATGCATACGGTTTAACGAAAGGTGAAAAAACAGTATCATTTAGCGATGTACCTACTTCGTATGAGTATGCGGAAGCAATTCAAGTGTTAGCGAGCCAAGGATTTATTAATGGCTATGCGGATGGTACATTTAAACCGACAGAAGAAATTACACGTGGACAATTCGCCAAAATCTTAACAAATATTTTAGGGTTAACTAGTAACGGTTCAAATCCATTCACAGACGTTTCTACTTCTAGTGAATACTATGGTGCGATTACTGCATTATTTGAAAATGGAATCACAAAGGGGACGTCTGCGGATACATATAGTCCAGCAGCTGATGTAACACGTGGTCAATTATGTTCATTTATTGTACGTGGTTTAACGTTGTTAGAAGAAGATGCGCCAGATGGAGCATTTAACTTATCTATTTTACATGTAAACGATACACATGCACATGTAGAACAGTTCCCAAAATTAGTTACGGCTGTTAATGAAGCGCGTGCTACAAATGAAAATTCGTTACTATTACATGCTGGCGATGTTTTTAGTGGTACGTTATATTTCAATGAGTTTTTAGGTCAAGCAGATTTAGAATTTATGAATTTATTGAAGTTTGATGCGATGACTTTAGGAAATCATGAGTTTGATTTAGGTGGAAGTGATGAGGGACATAAAGCGTTAACAGAATTTATTAAAGGTGCGGAATTCCCGATTATTACTTCGAACGTGAACTTCTCACAAGATTCGTTATTTAACGGTCTCGTAAGCGATACGTATCCAGCAAACCCGGAAAACGGCAAAATTTATAACGGTATTGTGAAAGAAATTGATGGCGAAAAAGTTGGGATTTTCGGTTTAACGACAGAGGAAACAGAAGATATTGCTTTTGTTGGTTCGGTTAAATTTGAAAACTATATTGAAGAAGCGAAAAAAGCGGTAGCAGCATTTGAAGAACAAGGTATTAATAAAATTATTGCTTTAACGCACATTGGTTATAATGATAATCCAAATGTCGATAATGATATTTTACTTGCTAAAAATGTTGAAGGAATCGACGTTATCGTTGGTGGTCATAGTCATGATAAATTAGAGGAGCCATTTGTTGTTAATACGAACACTGTTGGTACAGCAAAAGATACGACTTTAATTTTACAGGCTCAAGAATACGGTAAGTTTTTAGGGACATTGGATGTAACGTTTGATGAAAATGGTGTTGTTACAGAGTATGAAGGTGGATTAATCGACATTGCAAAAGTTGCAGATGATGAAGCGGCATTAAAATTATTAGAGCCATATAAAAAGCGTATCGATGAAGTATCTAACCAAGAAATCGGTGTAAAACTGGAAGCAGCATTAGAAAATCCACGTGCGAATGACGAATCAAAAGTGAGCGTACGTGCTAACGAAACGATTTTAGGTAACTTAATTACAGACGGTATGCGAGCAAAAGCGCAAAAATTCACTGATAAAAAGGTAGTAATGGCAATTCAAAACGGTGGCGGTATCCGTGCAGCGATTCCTGCAGGTAACGTTACAGTCGGTCAAGTTATTACAGTGCTACCATTCGGTAATACATTAGCGTTAATGGATGCAACAGGTGCAGAATTAAAAGCAGCATTCGAATTATCAGTGAAAAATGCGCCAGAAGAAAACGGTGGTTTCTTACACGTATCAGGTGCACGCGTAGTATTTGATTCATCGAAGCCATCTGGTGAGCGTGTTGTATCTATTGAATTATTAAATGAAGATGGAACGTACACGGCGATTGAAGATAGTAAAACGTATACAGTAGCGACTAATGCATTTACAGCTAAAGGTGGCGACGGATTCGATATGTTTGCTAAAGCATATGCGGAAGGTCGAGTAACGGACTTAGGGTTATCAGACTGGGAAAACTTCGCTGAGCACTTGACAACATTAAAAGCGATTCCAACAGCTACTGAAGGACGTATTACAGATCAAGCAGCAAAATAATAGTAAAAAAGCTATTTCGAGAATACTCTCGGAATAGTTTTTTTTTGAAAAAGGACCAAAAATTGATATTTCAACGTGTGGTAGAAGTATCAGTGCCAGTAAATAAGCCTTTAAATAATATTGAGATGGCAGCCGCAAAGTTAAGTAGAAATTACATAACAGGTGGAGGAGCAAGTACGTCAATTCAAGAAATTACTGCGATATTTGAGAACCTAGAAAAAATCAAAAAAATTATCGTATTTAATTGCACGATATAAACTATAATGTTATGTAAGCTCTTTCTACCATTTGTAGACGTAGCTTTTGTTTTAAAAGTAAATAATGTAAAATAAGAGAAAGTTGAAGAAAGGAGTTTGAAAGATGTCCAGATTTGTATTATTGGCAAAACTCCATAGTGGCTCACATTTTTTATTAAGGTTTGATCGAGAAGAAGTTTTAGACTGTTTGTATGAATTTCCTACGTCTAAAGGACTTGAAGCATTAGTAGAGTGGCCGTTAGAAACGCATACAGAAATGAGTTTTTTCTTAGAAATGCTCATTAAAAATGTAAAGTATTATTATTTAAAAGATTCAAAAACATTAAAAAAGGAATTTGTTGTCCTTGATTCCATTACGTAAGAAAGGCTATGTTAAAAGTCAAGATAACTTTTAACATAGCCTTTTTATGTAATAAATATTCGCTATATTGTTTTTCGGCGAATATATCTAAATACTATTATCCTTGAGCGCCAGAAAGACTTTCTCGGACTCGCCATTCTTTTTTACTGAGAAATGTTATGTAAATAGATGCCTTTTTCAAAGCCGCCTTTTTTCTTCATTTTTTCTGAACGGATTGCTTCAAATTCTTCTATTGATAAATCATGTAGCCTCACTGCTGCATAAATGAGCTCGACCATATCTACTAGTTCTTCAATGGCTACCTCTTTAGTTGTGGCTACATTGTATTCATTTAATTCCTCATACAATTTTTTCGTAATTTCGTACTGATGTTCAAGAGGAGAGAGTAGTTTTAATGAATAGCTACCTCCTTCTTTCGCTACAAGATAAGGAATTTTGTCACGTACTAATTTATTTAACTCAGTCATCGTAAATACCTCCTTTATTATTCTATTTTATCACGAAAAAAAGGCGTCAAATTAGACGCCTTTTTGAAATTTACCATTCTACGTTTGCAATCATGCCTAATTCGTCATCGATATCGAGGTTAATGCGCGCTGCCATAGAATCTTTATTTAGTTGTTCGTCAATATAAAGACGAATTGCGGTAATGAAATGGGCTTGCTTATACTCGTCCGTAGCACCGTTATAATAAGCTTCGGCTGTATAACCAACTTCATCATCATAACAAAGTTCTACTTCCACATTTTCTGGTTGTGTTTGTTTAAATTTTGCATGGAATAAACAAACAGCGTTAATTAAATCTTGTTCTTCTAAAACTAGTTTTTCCATTGAGTTGCCTCTTTTTCTTTCTCTTTTTTACGCGTCATCATTTTAACAACTTTAACGATTAAGAAGATGACTAAAGCAATTGCACCTGCATTAATTAGGAAGCCAAGAATAGAACCTAAAACCCCAAGGTTACTAAATAGGCTACCGAATAATAAACCAGCTAAACCACCAATGAATAAACCTTTCATTAAACCACCAGCAGAGAATCCACCTTTTTTAGTCGTTGTATCTGCTGTGTTTTTGTTTGTTGTATTGTTTTGGTTATTCGAAACAGTACCGTTGTTATTTGTGTTCGTATCGTTGTCTTTGTTTTGAATATTTGATTTATTATTGTTTGAATTGAAGCCTTTCTTTCCTGATTTGTATGATTTCGCTTCTACTTGCTGATCATCAAATGCAAGTAACGTTCCTCCTACACTTGAAAATACAAGTGTAAACGCTAAAAATATAGCTGCTAATTTCTTCATTACTGTTCCTCCAAAAAATAGATTTTCACTTAATAAGTATAGCAAATTTTTACTTAAAGTCGAGAGAATCTGCTTACCTTATTATTTACGTTTAGATGCTAAAAAAGTTTCATTATTATTTTAAAACGCCGTATTAAAAACACTTGTGTATTTTTATACTAGAATGTAGAATAAATATTAAATTTATAGGATATTCAGAATTTACACGAATGTGTGAATTTTTGATTTCTAATTGGAGGCAAAATATGAGTAAAATTCGTATTGGTATCGTAGGATACGGTAACTTAGGGCGCGGTGTAGAAGCCGCTATCTCACAAAATCCTGACATGGAATTAGTAGCAGTATTTACTCGTCGTGATCCATCAACTGTACAAATTACAACTGAAGGTGTAGGTGTGTATTTAGTAGATGATGCACAAAATTATAAAGACCAAATCGATGTAATGATTCTTTGTGGTGGTTCTGCAACAGATTTACCAGAGCAAGTTCCTCATTTCGCACAATGGTTCAATACGATTGACAGTTTTGATACGCACGCTAAAATTCCTGAGTTTTTTGATGCAGCTGATCAAGTAGCGGGGGAAAATGGGACAATTGCAATTATTTCAGTAGGTTGGGATCCAGGTTTATTTTCATTAAATCGTTTGCTAGGTGAAGCTGTTTTGCCTGTTGGAAATACATATACATTTTGGGGGGACGGCTTAAGCCAAGGTCACTCAGACGCAGTACGTCGCATTTCAGGTGTGAAAAATGCAGTACAATATACATTGCCAATTAAAGAAGCAGTTGATCGTGTTCGTTCAGGTGAAAATCCAGAATTATCAACGCGTGAAAAACATGCTCGTGAATGTTGGGTAGTGCTTGAAGAGGGTGCTGATGCAGCGGCAATTGAAAAAGAAATTAAAGAAATGCCAAACTACTTCGCGGATTATGATACAACAGTAAACTTTATCTCAGAAGAAGAGCTAAAAGCAAATCACTCTGGTATGCCACATGGTGGTTTCGTTATCCGCTCTGGTGAGTCTGGAGCTAGTGACAAACAAATTCTTGAATTTTCATTGAAGCTTGAGTCAAATCCAATGTTTACTTCAAGCGTACTCGTTGCTTATGCACGTGCGGCTCACAAATTATCGCAAGCAGGTGATAAAGGGGCAAAAACAGTATTTGATATTCCGTTCGGTTTATTATCTCCTAAATCTCCAGCAGACTTACGTAAAGAACTACTTTAATAGGTAAGGTAACATATAATAATAAGTGCCGATAAAGTAATTACTTTATCGGCATTTTTATATTAGGAACTTATAAAAAGTAAATTTAAAAACAATTATTTCCATAGCTGAATGCTAGTCAAGTTGGTAGCCTTCGCGCTTTGCCACAGCCAGAGCAGGAACTAGCGTTG
>JBJEFO010000051.1:4056-6676 GCA_051874135.1 Lysinibacillus sp. | reverse complement strand
TGCGTTATTATTTAAATTAAATAATTTAGTATCTCCTACTTTATATAGCGATGTTACTTGATTCGTAGATAAATTCGTATCCGCAAAAGCAAAGGTTTCTTTTAACGGAACGATTTCATGCTTCATTGCCTGGCGAGAGTGAAGTGTAAACGTTCCCGCTGATTGACTTTCCTCTACAGCTAATGACTCGTTAGAAATGACAACGTAATCCCCACTATATAATGGACCGTACCTATCGACATTTGCTGTTCCTTTAATTATTTCGCTTTCCGCACGACCATTTTGTGAAGCAATTTTATAATAATACGTTTTCCCTTTTACTAAGTCCTGATCAGTGAACTGATGCTCTGCTACTTCCCCAATCGGCATGTACTGCCCATCAATTGTTTCCGCTCTATAAATAATATATGTTTTTGCATCCTGTACGGCATCCCAAGTCAATTTAACCTTTTGCTGTTCACCTTTAGCTGTTACATTTTCAATTTTTTGAGGAGGAACTATTGAAAGTACCCATTTCCCCTTTTCAAATGAAATGACATATGCTGAATCTTCGAATGATAATGTAATGGTGTCAGATAAATTGCTTATATCAAAAGCTTTTCCTTGTTCATCATGTTCAAATGTAATGATTACTTCATTTGCTTGTTCAACATCTTTAGATGAAACGGTTGCTGGCCATGTTGTCGTATCATTAATTTGAAGGTCGATTGGTTCAATCGTATTAATAGAAAAATCCGAAGAAACACGAATAGCTGTTTTTTCTTTTAATGTCTTTGCTACATTTTCAGCACGAACGACAAACGACGCCATCTGACCACGTGTCACAGGATTTGTAGGAGAAAACGTTGTAGCACTTGTTCCTTGCGTAATTGAATAGTTTAATAATGTTTGAACATACGTTGCTAAATCTGAGTCAGGCGCAATATCTGTAAACGGAAGCTGTTCATCTTGGGCTTCTTTTAATTCAAATGCTTTTACTAATATTTTAGCTAGTTGTCCACGGGTTAATATAGCATTTGGTCGAAATGTTCCATCACTATAACCACCAATAATCCCCTTTTTAAAAAGTGCATTAATTGCCGCCACATGCTCATATTCAGCAGGAACATCTGTAAATAGCTGCGTCATATCCGTTGTATCGAGTTTGAGGATACCTGCTAAAATTTTTGCAGCCTGCCCGCGAGTGAGTGTATTGTCAGGTCTAAACGTCCCATCGCTATACCCTTTAATAATCCCTCTATCTACTAAATTATAGATAGAATCATAATGAGAATTAGCGTTTGGTACATCTTTGAACGTATATGTATTCGCTGATACATTAACAACTCCCGCTGTTACAGCGGATGCTAGCAAAGTAGATACTATTAATTTCCGACTATATTTTTTCATCTTTATCATTCCTTTCTACAAAATATTTTTATATTCTTAAATACATAAAAGACACTATCAAGAAGAAATAAACCTTGATAGTGTCTCTTGAACATATTAAGCTCGACTATTCGGCTATTACATTGGGTACTCTATACTTGTCCCAATACCTAGTATTCATGTCGGACACCATAGTTTTTATAGCATTTCCGCTAATTGTAATGTTTTAAATAACACTTTCGCCATTTGTGAGCGTGTTAGCTCGCCTGAAGGGTCAAAGGAACCATCTGCTTTTCCTGTAAAGATTCCTAGTGCATAAACCATTGCCACTTGTTGTCTCGCACTTTCTGAAACTTTCTCCAAGTCATTGAATGGTAATGCCTCTATATCTACAGCTGGTAATTCAACTCCTGCAAATTCTAATAAACGCGTAACCATTAAGGCTGCTTGTTGACGTGTTAATGATTGACTAGGATCAAATGTTTCTGGATTTTTACCATTAATAATCCCTGCTTCTACTAACGCTTGCACAGCTGATTCATACCATTGTCCTTTAACATCTTTGAACTTTGTTTCTTTTTCAGGCTCAAGGTTCAAAGCACGTGCAATCATCACCGCAAATTGTGCACGTGAAATGCCGACATTAGGATTGAAGCTTTCCTCGTTTACCCCTTTAACAATATGACGTTTTGCTAACGCCTCAATATACTCTTTATGACCGTCTTTTTGTACATCGCTAAATGTTATCGTTTCTGTGCTGACAACAAAATCACCTGGTGTCATTGTTTTTACAACATGTTTTCCATCTCTAATAATGAATGGTGTTGCCATCACTTCTCCGTTTTCATCAACACGTAAAATAACCGCATCTTCTGCTAAATTTGCAATTTCAAGTTCTACATACGTCGCAAATTTCACTGGTTCATCGTTTAATGATGCTTTAAATTGAATTTGGTCGTCCTCACTTACATCAAATGAAATGGCAATTGATGATCCACCATCTGTTGTTGGAATAGCCATCTGCGGGACTTTTACACTAATATTTTCTGAAATAGTGATAGTGATCGACTTTTCTTTATCCGCTTCAGCTGGAATAGATACAACTGCTGTATAAGTATTGCCCTGTTGCTCCACTTTTACTTCTGGCTGTATCGGTACATTTGGTGGTGTATCTACCTGTGTCTCCTCTTTTGATGGAGTACCTGTTGAACTTGTTCCACTTGTAGAGCTTGTATTATCTGTCGAACTTGTT
>JBJEFO010000051.1:0-3956 GCA_051874135.1 Lysinibacillus sp. | reverse complement strand
AGTACCTGTTGAACTTGTTCCACTTGTAGAGCTTGTATTATCTGTCGAACTTGTTCCACCTGTCGAGCCTGTATTACCTGTTGAACTTGTTCCACCTGTCAAACTTGTTCCATCTGTCGAGCCTGTATTACCTGTTGAACTTGTTCCACTACCTGCACTTGTCAATGCTGTTTCTATAGAAATTAAATGTGCACTATTTGTGACAAGTTGCTTTTGATTTGCCGTTAAGGCATTATATTTTGCTCGTACAGTGCTTACACTTGTTGCTGAAGAGCTAGCAGATAATAAGGCAATCTCTTCTATTACTTCTTGAGCTGCTTTTCGATCAGTTACTACTTGTTGCTCTGCTTCTCCTAATTTTGCTAGTGCCTGAGCAGTAAGCAGAACCTTATAATTCGGCTGAAGTGCGTTATAAGCTGCTTGAGCTACTGCTACATCTGCGTGGAAGGTTGTATTAAGTGCATTTAATGCTAATAGTTGTGCTTCCACAGCACGCATTGCAGCAATTTCATCTACATATGTTTGTAATAAAGATTTTGTAGTCGATGTAACAAATGACAGCTGTGCCTCATTGAATGCTGAAAGGCTCATTTGTGCAGCATTCACATCGTCTATAAATGTAAGACTAGCTGTATCAATTGATGTAACTTGTGATTCAATATTGGTTGCTACTGTTTGATATGTAACAAGCGTTGCATTATGAGTCGTAAGATCATTGGCATTTGTTACTTGAGCTTTTTGTTCATTCGTTAATGCATTAAACGCTGTTTCTGCAATACTCAAATCGGTTTGGAATGTCGCAGTAGTATCATTCACTTTAGCAATCAATTGAATAACATTTGTCACTTCTGCTTGACTTTGTGCAATTTCTACAACACGTTGTTCAGCTGCCGTAAGTGTTGCATAATTTGAAACAAGATTTTGTTGAATCGCTGTTAAAGCATCATAAGCTACTCTTGCCTTTGTGACATCAGCAATAAAGCTTGAAGAACTTTCAGAAAGCCCTGTAATTAACTGCTCGACTCCAAGTACAGCTACCGTATTTTCTATTGATTCTATACTTGCATAGTTAGAAATAAGTTGCTTCTGTAATGTCGTTAATGCTTCATATTGCGCTTTTACTCCGTCAATATCGGTCATCGAGGACGCCGTTGTTAGAGCAGAAATTGCCGTTTCAACTGTTGTAGCAGCTCGAATATTTTCTTCAATCGCTGTTAATGATGCGGCATTTGTAACAGCTACTTGAAGTGTACTATCTAAGTCTTTGTATTTACTCGACGCTACAGTTGCATTAGCTTTGTATGTTGTTACGTCTGAAACTGCATCAATCGCATCAATGACTTCTTGAATTGCCAAAATTTCACCAGCTAAATCTGTTAGTACTGTAGCATTTGTAACAAGTGCCTTTTGATCTTCTATTAACGCATCATAGGCTACTTTTGCTGCTGTATACTTAGCTACAAAGTTTGCATCAATTGTTCCAAGTGCTGTAATTTGATTTACTACTGCTTGTGCCTTTAATTGATCTGCCTCTGTCTTGACACGTGCCTCTGCATTTTGTAAATCTGTTACATTTGTGACAAGGCTTTTTTGCAATGGCGTTAATGCTTCATAGGCTACTCTTGCTGCTTCAATATCTGTAATACTAGAAGCCACTGTTAAGCTTGCTATAGTAGCTGTAACTGTATTCGCTGCTGTAATTAACGTATTTGTACTTTCTAACTTATCGCTATTCGTTACATGCTTTTGCTCAGCAGATGATAAAGCATCATATGCCGTCTTCGCACTGTTAAAATTGTCTACTAATCCAACTACCGTCGTTTCAGGAATAGCTATAATTTTATCCACTACATTTGTAATCTTTGTAGCAATTGCCTCTGCTGATTCTAGGCTAGCTAAATTTGTCACAAGCCCTTGTTGCGTAGGTGTTAATGCATTATAGGCAGCTCGTGTAGCCTGAACATCTGCCATAAAGCTTTCATTCGTAATAGCTAAAGCTTGAATTTGTGCTATCACTACATCTGCTGAATTTGCATTTGTAATGGACAGGGCCACTAGTTCATTTAGTTTCGCTTTCGCCTCAGTTGAAATAAAGCCTTGCTGTGCTAGGTTTAGTGCATTATATTTTCCATTCACTGTTTGTACGTCTTGTTGGAATGTAGGAGATGCACTATTTAATGCTTCGATTTCTGTTGTTAATTGTGATGCAGCTGTTTGATATTCCTGATATTTTGCTTCTGCCGCCTCTAAATCCGCTAGCTTTACGACAAGTGTTTTTTGATTTGCTGTTAATGCGTTATAGCCTGCACGGATTGTTGGCACAATGTCTTTGAAGTTTGCTGCTGTATCATTTAATAAATCTAGTTGATAGTTTACTGAAAACACAGCTTCTTCATCTTTCGTTTTTTGTTGCTCTGCCGCTTCCAGTTTACTAATTGCTGCTGCCGATACAAGTGTACGTTGCGCCGCTGTTAAAGCATTAAACGCATTTCTTGCTGTAGTTGTTGCTCCGTAGTACGTTGCATCGTTTGTATTAATAGCGTTGATTAACGCTTCAATATCTGTAGCCTTTGTCTCATTATCAGCTACTTTTGCGATTGCCGCCTCTAAAACTGAATAGTTTGAAACTTTCGCTCGTAGCGCAGCATCTAATGCATTGTAGGCTGTTCTTGCCTCATTTACCTTTTCATTAAAGTCTGATGCAAATTCATTAAGCTGTGCAATTTTTGTAATGACTGATGATACAGTCGCTTCATTTGCTTGAATCTTTCCTTCTGCTTCTTCAAGTACAGCGTAATTTGTTACTAATTGTTTTTGTGCAGATGTAAGTGCTTCATACGCAACACGTGCATTTGCTACGCTCTCTACAAAATTCCCTGCATTCTCATCAATGGTATTAATTAATGCTATTACTGCGTCAGCAGCTGCTTGCTTTTCAGCTTCTGGGTCAATAATTTGCAATGTATGTGTTACGTTATTAGTATCTGTATATACTAGATTATTACCATCTCTTTTTAAGCTTGTAATAGATTTGTATTCAATTACCGATTGTTCTGTGCCATCTAGCTTCATTTTGCTTAAATAGCCACCATTTGAATAGTTACTGAAGTACAGCCATCCATCGATATGTACTAAATGCTGGACCCGTGTCTCTGAAACTAGCGTTGCCCCTGCCGCTATATTATTTAAATCTAGTTTGTAAAGCTCAATATTATGATCTCGGCTTGGAAAATATAATGTGCTTCCTACTTGAACCGGCGTTTCTACTGTATGTAGTGGTGCAAAAGAGTTGTCAGTAGCAACTGGATAATTGTTATCATCTATCTCATGGTCTAACTTTATGATACTATCTGGTACAAGGAAATATTTATAGTGAACATAATCACTCATATCTCCTGCAGATGGATTAAAGACTGGGTCATTCCATGTCGTGTCTAAATGGTACCATTCCCCATTTACTTTCACTAGATTCCAGGCATGTCCTACATCTTCTACATAACCCGTCACATAATAAGCGTCTATGCCTGCTTCTTTCAGTAAGCGATAGGCAAGTAAAGCATATGCCTGACAAACACCTTTTCCTTCCTTTAAAATTGCATAAGCTGCATGGGGACTAGCTGTTGTCTGTGTGGAATATGTTGTGTTTAACACAATGTAATCATTTACTGCCTTTACTTTATCAAAATCAGACATGGCACTAGTAAATAGCTCTCCTGAAATCCGTTTCACTTCCCTATTTACAAACGCTTCTTGTTCGGCAGTCGTATGATAGTCCATTGTAAAATTGATTGTTACATCATTAACAAAGCCATTTGAAGAATACGAATAACGTGATATAGTCCCTGCCTCGTACGTCATGGATAAGTCTGTATGTATTCCTTCTAAAATACGTTTAAGATCCTGTGATAACGTATCCGTATTCCCCTTATAAGCAATTTCAAATGATGTGTTATATT
>JBJEFO010000050.1:1733-6729 GCA_051874135.1 Lysinibacillus sp. | reverse complement strand
AGCCGCTACCGTACCTTTAATTGTTACCGTTTCACCAACCGCTTTACTGCGTGCTTCTGCGATGGAAATAGGCAAGATTGGTTCTGGGTCTACGGGATCTACAGGGTCTACTGGTGTTCCACCCATGACATGTATCCCTAGATTAGAAATATCATCTCGCTGTAACACAGTCCACTCTACACTACGGTCAAAATCATCATCTATAATGGAATCACCTGTTGTAATGGAGCTTTTACGAACGAGTGTAACGTCTGCACCAAAGATGTCACGTACACCAATTTTCCCTATAGAATCAACAACTACGTCTAACTTCTTTAAAACAACTGGGTCATCTCCATTGAAATTAATGACCGAACTATTTTCAAGATTTCCCTTATTTTTAATAGCTTCATTTGCATCTTTATGATACAAAACATACGTACCGCCATTTGCTAAAGAACCCGATAATGTTACTTGTTGACTGACTGTACTAGCACCATTTGAATACAACTCTAATGTGTATTCACTTAAATCTATCGTCGTACCTGTACCATTATAAAGCTCAATTGCTTTGTTAAAACTGCTCCCCTCAACATATTCGGAAATAATCAAATCCGTTGCAAAGGTTTCTGCCTTTACGGTTTGCGGGACTGTAGGAACGACTAGACTCAAGACTAAAGCCGAAGCTAAAAAAGCACTCAAAAACTTTTTCCAGTTCCTTTTTTTCATTTATACAATTCTCCTTTATCAAATTGCAATTTTAGTAGAGTACTTGCAAAAATATATTCCTTGAACTAAAAAATTGTTTCTCCCATCACTTCTACACCTTTGAAATCATAGTTAGTGGCATCGAACTTAGAAAGGTCTAGGTTTCCTTCTACTACTATATTAGCTAAAGAAAATTCCCCTGTTATTGTCCCTGTTATCGTTAAGTCTCCTTTTACTACTGCATGTTGAAGGAGTGCTAAATCATTAATATTTATTGACACATTACCTTTATAAATTTTCGGTGTGTCCACTGTACCCGAGAAATCTTGCTCATCAATCGTGCCACCCGGAAGCTCTGTTTCCTTGCCTGCTACATCAACAATACGCCCTTCTAGTTGAGGGTTAACTATGCCTAGACTTACGAGGTGATCACGGAAATTTTCCCAATCAGGTAACCCTAAATCTGTTGCGCGCCCCTCGCTATACGCTTTAGCTAAAACCGTAAATCCGTCCCCGCCTTTAGCAGTAAAAGCATTCGTTGCAATTGTATACGTTTGGTTATCAATAATTGGAGAATACGTACCATTTGCATTTTTATACGTAATCGATACAACACGCTGTCCAGCTGGTTTGGAAGAGTCATATTGTACTTTTGCCCCCGCAACATGTAGGAATCCTCCATTCTCGCCCGGAAGGTTTTTTAAGCTTGTCTCAAACGTTTCTTTAATTTCTGCACCCGTTAAAGTCATCGTTGCTAATGTATTACCGAACGGGAGTACAGTAATAATTTCACCGATTGTAATCGGTCCCTGGTCAATAGCCGCTCGAATACCTCCACCGTTTTGGAATGCCATAATGACGTCTTGATTATATTTTTTTGCTTTTTGTAGCATCCCGTCTGTAATTAAATTACCTAGTGGTGTTTCATTTTTTCGTACACTATTGCTCGTTGTCCGTGGATTTTCTAATGCTTTTACAGCGACAGCACCAGATTCCTGATTTTTGATTTCATTCACTTTACTAGAGTATTGCGTTAATATTTGAGCTGCCTCTACATCTTCTGCTCTGTCTGCGATTTTAATTAATTGACCTGCATGTTTGACAACTACGCCATTATCATCGAATTCAACGTCTAGTGTACCTAAATACTCATTGTATTGATAAGCTTGTACAATAATCGTTGGTGTGCCTTCTGGATCAACGACTACCGGTTCATTTAATTGTGTATGGCTATGCCCTCCTACAATAACATCGATTCCTTCCACTTGTGCCGCTAAATTTAAATCATTGTCAACTGCTGGGTTGTCATCATAGCCGATATGTGTAATGGCAACAATTTTGTTTACACCCATACCCTCAAATGCACGAACTGCTTTTCTTGCCTCTTCAATATAATCTTCAAACGTCACTGTGCCAGGATTCGAAATATCTTTTGTTTCTGCTGTTGTCAGGCCAAAGAAACCTACTTTTTCTCCATCAATTTCTTTTACAATTCCATTGTAAATTCTGCCCTCTTTCGGCTTACTAGAAATTAAATCTGAAAATAGTCCTTTAAGATTCCGGTCTTTAGAATAATTCACATTCGAGCTAACAAACGAAAACTTAGCCCCTTTAATAAAATCCGCTAGCGCTTTATGCCCCTCAGGACTGGAACCTAAATCGAATTCATGGTTACCTAATGTCATAATGTCATAGCCCATTAAATTCATAAATTTCAAGTCTGCCTGTCCTTTAAATTCATTGAAATAGAGCGTGCCGGAGAAAACATCACCTGCATCTACAAGCAATGCATTTGGCTTGGCTGCACGAACTTCTTTTACTGCCGTTACTTTTTTAGCGATTTGATCTAAATTTGCGTGGGTATCGTTGGAATGCATAAGTGATAACGTGAATGGTTTTAGTGGATTTGGTGGTACTAAGTTTGGGGTTAAATAGTAGAATCTTTGAAGGTGTTTCTTTGTTTTTTGATTGTAATGAGGGTACAGTTGCCCATAGCCGATAATAGCATTTGGGGTATCTGTACTTGCTATGTGCTCTTCTAAAATAGTCGGCTTATCATTTGTTTCATCTGTATTTAATAACGTTGCATTTGTTATATCCAATTTTGGTTGGTGTTTAGCGCTATTAGAACCTTTGGATACGATGATACCAGCTACTTTATTGCCACTGACATCAATCTTACCGCTTAATGTAACGGCTGAGCCATTAATCGAAAGTGCTACATCCGCTCCTGTTATTTTAATATTACTAACAGAGGCGACTGTTTTATCAAATTCTAAGGCATAGGAATTGTTCCTTTTCCCGCGAATTTCTGCTGTTAATGTATAGCCATTACCATTAATATGTTTCTCCGATGAGACTTTGAGCGTTTCGGTAAGTTTTATATCCTTATTAAGTTGAATAGTTTTCACTTTTGGATTGTTAATAGCTGCTTTTAATTCTTTAAGCGTAGTGACTGATGCTATCGCTGGGGTAGGTTTTTTATTCCCCTTGTCATGCTCTTTCCCAGAATCATTTTTTCCATTTGCTTGTGAAATGCTAGGTACTACTACAACAGCTGAAGTAACTAATGCTGTCGCCATACCTACTTTAAATAGCTTGTGATAATTTTCACTTTTCATTTCAAACCTCCTCTGAAATTTTGCCATCTCTATTAGATATGCATCCACTGTCAATTACATTAAAAAATTAAATAGGGGTTTATAATAGGGAATAGTAAATATGGAATTCATTGACGGGCATTATATTTCTATGTTACATTTATCTCGAAATCGAGATTTATAATTTTGAAATATAAATAGGAATTTAGCAACTAAAATTAAACATACCGAAAAAGAAAGAGGTTATAAAAATGCAACATATTTTCCAAAAAGGCAATCCGAACAAACCAGTCCTACTATTATTACACGGAACTGGTGGTACAGAGCATAGTTTACTAGCACTTGCGGACATGATTGATCCACAAGCAGCTGTGTTAAGCGTGCGCGGTAATGTGTTAGAAAATGGACTGCCACGTTTTTTCCGCCGATTAGCAGAAGGCGTTTTTGATGAGGAAGATTTAGTATTCCGTACAGAGGAATTGAATCGTTTCTTAAACGAGGCAGCGCAAGCATATAGCTTTGATCGTCAAAACATAGTTGCGATTGGGTATTCAAACGGTGCAAATATTGCAGCTAGTCTGCTCTATCATTATGAGGATGCTTTAAAAGGAGCGATTTTACATCATCCTATGGTACCAAGACGCGAGATCCAGTTACCTAACTTAGAAGGTACATCGGTGTTTATTGCGGCTGGTACAAATGATCCTATTTGCCCTCAACAGGAAGCCATCGACTTAGAACAAGCATTAACAGCAGCAAAAGCGAATGTAGTCGTCCATTGGGAAAACTATGGTCATCAACTAACACAATCAGAGGTGTTGGCAGCTAAACAATGGTATGAAAACAATATTAGTTTATAACACTATTTTAAGAAAATAATACAAAAGGGGAATATACAATGAACTTTGAAGAATTAGTACAAGCTCGCCACTCTACAATTAATTTTGTAAAAGAAGAAACAATGACAGAAGAAGATTTCAAGAAAATTTTCGACTTAACGAAGCTAGCGCCAAGTGCTTACAATTTACAGTTCACAAATTATTTAGTCATCACAGATGAGGCTAAAAAAGAACGCGTAAGAGAGCTAAGTTACAATCAATATAAAATCCATTCTGCAAGTGCTGTTGTTTTCGTCTTAGGCAATAAAAATAGTATTGAAGTTTCTGAGGCTGAAAAAATTTATAATCCCCTAAAAATGTTAAAAATAATGGACGAACTAGAATTTGATAGCACGATGAACTTAATCAAGAGCTATGGCGATGGGTTAAAAGCAGACTCTCACCAACTAGAAATGGAGTTAGCACGTAATTCAGGATTACATGCAATGCTATTTATGCTTAGTGCAAAACACTATGGTTTCGATACTTGTCCAATGCACGTACATAATGTAGAAGAATTACGTAAAGAATTCAATATTCCAGATCATTTAGAACCAATGATGATGATTACAATCGGAAAAAGTGTAGATAAAATCCGCCCTCGTGGTTACCGTAAACCAGTAGGCGAATTTGTGAACTTTAACGGTTTTTAATAATGGCATGAGGCTGAGACAAAACAAAAATCATCATTTTTCTTCTCGGGAAAAATGATGATTTTTTGCGTATATGAAATTGGTTTCCGTTCCAGGGACGCTTTCCGCTAAGCCCCATTTACTACTTCATTCATATAAAACTCATATATATGCTTCGATAATTGTTTTGCATTCGGTT
>JBJEFO010000050.1:0-1633 GCA_051874135.1 Lysinibacillus sp. | reverse complement strand
ACTTCATTCATATAAAACTCATATATATGCTTCGATAATTGTTTTGCATTCGGTTGTGTTTGCAGCATGAGACAGTTACTTTTTGCGTTATGTTTCTTCAAATAGTTAAATGCCTTATTATATAAACTGTGATTCGTATAACCGCTCGTAAAGACAACAACATCACATTTTAGTAATTTGCGCGGATCAAAATTTAAATCATCTGGCCCAATCGTTAAAATGTCGGACTTCATTTCCTGTTTTAGCTGTGCATGATATTTTTGATGCCCACCGATGACAGCTATTTGCAAATGCTCAATTTTATCGTTATATGATGGCTCTTCTACTAGCTGTTCTTTCACTGGCACTTGGAGCTCAGCTTGTAGCTTATTTAGCATGAGCTGCATATCACTCATTAACTTTTGCGCTGTTTTTGATACGGTCGGTTCATTCATAAATAGCTCTAATTGTGCTTCAAGATCAGCTTTTTCTTGATGTAACTTAAAACTTTCGGCATGTGCACTACTAATTTCTTTTTCATAATTTTGTAGTTGCTCAGCCTTTTCTTGTAACTGCTTTTGCAATTGTTCATTTTGCTGCTGTAGTACTTGTAGTTCTTTTTGCCATTGTTGGTCAGATTTTAGTAATTTACTGCTCATCGCTTTCTTTTGAGGTTTCTGTTTTGTTTCTTGTTTTACGACTGGCTCTATGCCTTTGTTTAATAACTGCTCCGATAAATCTTTAATGACATTAACGAGTAACGAAATTGTCATAAACGATGCACGATTTTCTGTTTGTTCAAGTGCCTGTAAACGCTCGCATTGAAGAGCAGATAATGTAGAGTCTATGAGTAAATCTTGTAAGACTAATCCTTCTTGTCTCACCCAATTCAGCAAATTCTCATCGGTCCATAAAGATTCAGCGACATCATCCGTAATGTTAGCTGGCTCGTCCGTTACTGTTTTTTGCTGTTCAATATTAGTACGAGCTTGTAATATCAATGCTATTTCATTGCTTTCTTTAATTGCCTCAAGGAGCTCATCGACTATCATTGGTACGTCAGATTTTGTTATTTTACGCGATATAATACGATTGATTTTATTCGTCGTTGTAATAAAGGAATATAATAGCTTGTAATTTTCTAGCTCATAATCTGTTCCATCACGTATTACATTTTCTTGAACGTAACTAATATATGTATCTATCGTTGTTAATTGCAGTGAAGGCTTTTCAATCACTTTAATAGCGTCCTTGTAATCGGAATGCACTAACATATTGCGCAACGAAAAGCTATAATCTTTCAATGCTGTAAGTTCATCTTCCGTTTGTTGAATATACACGGCTAAAAGTGTTCGTAGTTTACGGTAACAAAGATACGGGGGGCCGAAAGTAATATGGTAGTCTTTAAATATTTGATCTACATACACTGATTCCTTATTGACACTAAATGCCCCCTGCTTTTTTAAATGCTCATCTACATTTTTTGAGGCTCTTTTATTTGTACTGACTAAATACGTCCCTTTACGAATGGCATCTGTCCATAATATTTTTATTAAATCTTCCATATGAGTTCCCCCTAAGCTGCAAGTAGACTATAAAAAAACTTTGCTATTTGTTATGTACATGTATTTCATCTGAATTTATTATATTAGTA
>JBJEFO010000049.1:0-1564 GCA_051874135.1 Lysinibacillus sp. | reverse complement strand
TTATTTTCGATGATTTCAGTTAACCTACTCCCAAAAATACTCCCAAATTTTTAACTCCTTTCGGGAGTCAAAAAAAGTCATTTTTCAACACTAATTGAATGACGGACTTGTTTCCCAAGTCCGTCATTCATTTTAAGTAATATTAACCAATTTTATCAGGCTCACTCCCAATTCAAGTAAGTCTGTTTGGGAGTGGATACGTTGCCTTAAAAATAAACTCTTTTAAAGGGTTGAAATATTGCTTGCTTTGGTGTATAATAATAAAAAAAGAAGGAGGGTGTTATGAGTAAAGAACTTCAGAACCGTATCGATTATACTGTTATGTGCATAAGTGAATTTTCACAGAAGCACTCGTTGCACCCCCAAAAGGGTTATTTATACCTTAAAACTTACGGCGGGATTGCATTTTTAAAGGAATGTTACGATGCTGAACACCTATTATCCATTGAAGACGCTATCGACGACTTAATCGCAGTATGCAAACGAAACGGAGGTGACATTGCGTGATTTTATTCCATGGTACAAACCAAGATTTCGATAATATCGATTTATCTCTTTGCGCACCTTACAAAGATTTCGGTACCGGTTTTTATACTACTACTCTTTTTGAGCAAGCAAAAGCAATGGCGATAAGAAAGAGTAAAATCTTCGGCGGTGAGCCTTGCGTTATCTCTTACGAAGCACCGGATAACCTTTTAGAATTAGAGATGGTTACAGTTAAAAACTTTCCATCAACTTCAAAGGAATGGGCGGTATTTATAATTAACAATCGCAACAGGGATTTTACGGATATTCATTCAACTGCCTGCAATTTGGACAACAAATACGAAATAGTATTCGGTCCCGTTGCAAATGATACTTTAACTACGTTAATAAGGCAATATCAACGTGGCTTTATCGATAGTGCAATACTTCTAAAAGAAATGGAGTATGCCGCACCTAATAATCAGTACTCGTTCCATTCACAAAATGCGATTTCGCTTTTGAAAAAGGTAGGTGTGCAATGGATAAGGTAAAGTTTTTAACCGACCTAATCGTTCAGGATATAATTGCTTTTATTGTCGAAGATAGAGCCATCGAATACGATGAAGCGATAGACCTTTTCTATAAATCTCAGACTTTTGAAAAGCTTGCAGATGAAGAAACGGGGCTTTACCGAGAAAGTGCCGCCTACGTTTACGAACTATTTAAAAGCGAACTTAAAAACGGTAAAATTACTTTAAATGATCAATAGTCGACTCAACTGCTTGTGGCTGTCCGTAACATTCGGGCAGTCGATTTTTTGATGGCTAAATTATTTGCACCTGTACGGCAATATTTAAATGTATTATTTGCACCTACACGATATTAATTTTATGTATTATTTGCACCAATATGCATTTTATTGCTATAGCTTGCGTTGCGAATTATTGAAAAGTGTATAATCTAACCCTCAAAAATTATTGAAAAGTGTAAATTCAAGTGTGTTAAAACTATTGAAAAGTGTTAATAAGTATGTTATACTATGGGAAAGAAGAAATATGCAGAGGTGTGATTAATGCTCTTTCGTAAAATTCAAGCTACC
>JBJEFO010000048.1:0-6786 GCA_051874135.1 Lysinibacillus sp. | reverse complement strand
TTACATCTTCCGGTAACTCCGAAACAAATTGCAAGTTCACATGCTTTTCTTTCGCTACTTGCATAAACTTTTGCGTCATCCGTTCTAATACAAGCACAATCGGAACGGTCTCTTTATACAGCGTTATGTGTCCTGCTTCCATGCGCGCTAAATCTAACAAATCGGTTACAAGACGCCCCATCCGTTGCGATTCATCATAAATAATGCGAATCATTTCATGACGTTCTTCCTCAGATTGTACAACATCATCTAAAATGGCTTCCGAGTAACCTTGCAACATCGCAATCGGTGTGCGAAGTTCGTGAGATACATTGGCGATAAAATCGGAACGGAGTCTTTCTAAACGGTTTTGCTCTGTTTTATCACGAATGACCGCAATCGCACCACGAATTAATTCTCCACTATAAAGAGGTGAAATCGTAATGCTATAGTAAGAGCCGTCCATTTCTAAATCTTCCTCAATTTTATCTTCAAAATCTAACACATGATCAAGCATATGATAAATTTCAGGCGGAATCGGGCGTGCACTTTGACTACCTTTACTAATAAACCATTTTTGCAAAAGCTTCTCTGCAGGTGGATTACTCACTAAAATCGTACGATCACTACTAAACGTAATAACGGCGTCCGTCATCGAAGTAAGAATACTTGAAAGTTGCTCTTTCTCTTGGTTTATCACTTCTAAATGATGCTTTAACTGACGTCCCATTTGGTTAAATGCTACTGCAAGTTGCCCAATCTCATCACTGCTTTGTGTCGTTGGTACTTGTGAATCAAACCGCCCCTTTGACAGCTCAAACGCATGCTCCCGCATTTGACGTAACGGATACGTAATACGGCTTGATAAAAAGAACGCAAAAAATGTTGTTAAAACAAAGGCGATAAACGCTGAGATAAATACAATTTTCGTCGTTTGTTTACTAGTTTCATGCTTTACATCTGGGCTTTGATAAATAAATACCGCCCCATGCAACTCATCCTCAGATTTTAAGGGAAAACCAATAACAACATAAGACTCCATTTTATCCGATTCACTTTGTGACGGTAAAATCATTTCCTTTAAAATCGGTTTATTTGATTCATAAATTCGGTCAAATGCTTTATTCGATAAAATAGCTTGTTGAATTTCCTCTTTATTGTTCCCTTCCTGAATAGCATAAACAATATCGTTCGGGCTATTGGCAATGATGGCATTTGTATACTCATCTAGTACATCTTCAATAATTTGGATTGGTGATTGTCCTTCTGAATACTCGTCTACTATACTAGCAATTGCCGAGGCTGTATGTTGGAGAGAACTCTCCGCTTGCTGACTATGGTAGTTTTCTAAAAACTCCAGCATAAATACCGTGAAAATAAAAAGGACAAATGAAACGAGAAGCAATATGGTTACCCATAGCTTCCCGACAATACTATTCCATATTCTATTCATTCACGACCTCAAATTTGTAGCCGACGCCCCAAACCGTTACAATCATTTTCGCCGCATTTTCTGACACGCGGTTTAATTTTTCACGTAGACGTTTTACGTGCGTATCGACTGTACGTAGGTCGCCAAAGAAGTCATAATGCCAAACCTCTTTTAGTAATTGTTCACGGTCAAATACTTTATCAGGAGATTTCGCTAAAAAGTATAATAATTCGTACTCTTTTGGTGTTAAGTTCACTTCTGTTCCGTCCGCTGTTACACGGTGTGCATCATGATCAATTGTTAGATGTGGGAACACAACTAAATCTTTTGACGTCGTCGGACTTGATACGGGTGAGAACGCAGCAGAACGACGTAAAATAGCTTTCACACGTAGTACTACTTCACGTGGACTAAACGGCTTTACAATGTAATCATCCGCGCCGATTTCAAAGCCTTGCACACGGTTTGCTTCCTCACCTTTTGCTGTTAATAAAATAATAGGTGTTGTCTTCTTTTCTCTTATTTCCTCGCAAACTTGTAAGCCATCTTTTTCTGGCATCATAATATCTAATAGAATACAATGGTATTCTTGTTCAAACGCCTTTTCAATCGCTTCTTCACCATTCTCTGCCTCATCTACTATGTATCCTTCTCGTTCAAGGTACATTTTAAGTAAGCGGCGAATACGATCCTCATCATCTACTACTAATACAGAAATATTCTCAGACACTAGTATGAATCCCCTTTCAAGCTTTCTACATTTACTATTGTACAGTTTAAGTCAAGAAATGAAAAGAAAAGGAAGACAATTTTATGCCCCCTTTCCCTTGTTTTACGCTGCCTTATGCATATGAATGCAGACCAGCAATAATTAAGTTAACAGCTACTAGATTAAACATAACGATCGCAAAACCTACGATTGCTAGCCATGCCGACTTTTTACCTTCCCAACCTTTTGATAAACGTAAATGTAGGAATGCTGCATAAAATAACCATGTAATTAAAGCCCAAACCTCTTTCGGGTCCCAACCCCAATAACGGCCCCATGCAATTTGTGCCCACATCATTGCGAATATTAACGCACCTAATGTGAAGACAGGGAAACCGATTAATACAGAGCGGTAGCCGATTTCATCTACTAATGTTAAGTCTACTTTTCTAACAAGTGGCTGTAACATAGCTGAAATCGAGCGGCGGCCGATTAATCGAAGTAAACCGTAAAGAATCGTACCAAAAATGATAGACCATGTAACGATTGTAAATTGACGTGAATCAAATAACGGTGGTAACTGAATAAATCCTAAGTTTTGTTCTGCTGTTTCCACGTATTGATTGTCAACCTTTTCTACTTGCACCGCATCTTTAAACATAAATATCGTCGGCATATTATATGTTTCTACTGTGACATTACCTTCATTGTTTGTATATTGATATGAACGCTCAACACCCATTGCATTAAACGTCACAGATGCGATAACGAAACCTACGACAAGTACACAAACGTACATAACTGTTTCTAGCCAGAAACGTTCTTTTGATTTTATTTTTAAATCAACAGCTTTTAGTAAATAGACAATACCCGCAACGGCCGAAATCGCCAAAATCGACTGACCAAGCGCTGCCGTAATAACGTGTACAGTTAAAAAGTGCGATTGTAAAGACGGTACAAGCGGGCTTGTTTCTGACGGGAACATCGCTGCATAACCAATGATTAAAATCGCAATCGGTAATGCAATAACACCGAGCGCTGAAACTTTGTACATAAAGTAAATAATAATGAACGAGAATACTAAGAACATACCAAATGCTGTCGTAAACTCAAACATATTACTAACAGGCGCATGTCCTGTGTACATCCAACGTGTAATGAAATAGCCTAAGTGTGATAAGAAACCGATAATTGTAATGACAATCGCCAATTTACCCCATTTTGTTGCGCGTGTTGGTACATGTGCTTTTGATGGCTTAATTGCACCACCGAATAAGAATGTTGCTACTAAATAGCACATAAATGCTGCATAAAGAAACTTATCACTAAATTCAATTAAACTCATAAGGTGTTGTCACCTTCCTTTTCCTTCTCTTTTTCCTTTTCTAAATCTACTAAATCTACATATGCTGGAAGATGAGCAGCTTCAGTTAAAGCGTCTAATTCTTTCTTAATACCAAACCAGTTTTTGTTTGTATGTGCAGCTAGTCGAATTGTGCCATCTTCAAGCTCTTCAATCCAAATTCGACGGTGAGCCCAGTATGAACCAATTACAACACCTAGCATAAATATAAAGCCACCGACAAACAAGATTGGAATCGTTTTATCTTTACGGATTGTTAAACCTGTCATATCACGTGTTTCCGCAGTAACAAAGCTCATTTTATATTGATTCTCGCCAAGTGGTTCCAACGTTTGTTGAATGGCCACAAAGCTTGTTTCTCCATCTGGCGTTTCCGGTGTGAACATACGGAAAATAAATGCTGGGTTATTTGGTGTTGGTGAAGCTGTTTGCGGTTCACCGTCTTTAAATCCTGAGAAGTCCGGTAAATACGAAACAATTTGAATTTTCGTATTTTCACCAATGACATACTCTGTTTCCGGATTTGATAAATCAACCGTCACTTCACCTAATGATTCACCCGTTGCTTTATTCGTTAACGCAAATGTCATTTTATATAATTCATTTAAACCATAATCCATTTGATAAAAAGCATAGCCATCATACTTTAACGGATGATTAACTCTGATCTCATCAGAGACTACTTCTTCTAAATTATCTGTTTGGCCTGGTAAGGAACCTTCTGCTTGTTTATAAAGTATAGCGTTTGTTTGGAAGTTTTTCGCTACAACGTTAACACCTTGCTTTAACTGTTCGCCTTGTGCTTGGTTATCATGTGTTTCCAAGATGAAGTCTTCATTATAAATGAAATAGCCTTCCATACCTGGTACAGCACGCATCTCCTTCTCACGTACCCAAATCGATTCATCCACATGGAAACCAGGAACTAAACGGAGCATAACCCCTATTAGGAAAACAATTAACCCTACATGATTAATATAAGGACCGTAACGAGCGAAGCGATTTTTCTCCGCCATTAATGCCTTTCCTTCACGGCGTACATTATAGCGCATCCCCTTCAGTTTCTCTTCAACTAAATCAAGTGTATTTTCTTGTTCTACAGTCGTCTTACCTTCAGCAATTACACGCTGACGTTTCATAAAATTTTCATGACGTTTTACACGCTGATTTTTCAGCGATTTATGTAAAGGTACTCCCCGGTCAATACTCGCAATAATAATTGACACACCTAGTAGTAAAACTAGCACTTGGAACCACCAAGAAGAGTAAACATCAGACAACCCTAGATTGTAATAGAGCGAACCGAATGAGCCGTATAAATCCGTATAATACTGCTCTTTTTGAGCTTCGTTCGATACGCTTATATAAAACTCTTGTGGAAGAATTGTCCCTATAGATGCCGCAACTAAGTTAATAACAATTAGTGTAATCCCTACTTTTACACTTGAAAAGAAGTTCCAAATTTTATCGATTATTGATTTGTTATGTGTTTTAGAACGAATAGCAATCCCATCATAACGCATGTCAGCAAGCTTTTTTTGTTTTTCTTCTTCCGTTAAAGCTCGTCCACAAACGGCACAGAGTTTCGTACCGATAGGATTGTCGTGACCGCATTCACATCGTATTTTTTCCATGTCGTAAAACTCCTATTCCGGTTTAATCGATTCCATATGAGCCACAATTTGCGCCTCTGACATCTCGCCGGTAATAATTTTTTCTATTTTGCCATCCGCATTAATTAAAATTGTAGCCGGTAAATTCGTAACGTTATATGCATTCATGACACTTTTTGTTTTATCAATTGCTACAGGGAATGTCATGCCCATATTTTTCACATAGTTTTTCACTTCTAAATTGGATTGCGCAATATTAACTGCTAAAACATGCACACCTTGCGATTCAAATGTTTTATACTGACGCTCAATTGCTGGGAACTCTCGCTCACATGGCTCACACCATGTACCCCAGAAATTTAATACTACACCTTGTCCCCGGTAATCAGATAAACGATGAACATTTCCTTCTAAATCTGTTAATTCAAAATCCGGTGCATCCATATTAGCTCTTATTACTTCAATTTTTCCCTTTGTTACTGAAGAATAAATAGTATAGACAATAGCAACTGCTAATAAGGCCAAAATAATACCCCGGGTAATGGAACGCTTTTTCTTTTTGTCCATTCTCGCAATTCCTCCCTGATTAAACCAATCCTAATATATTATACCAAAGAAAGCCATAATGCTTTCTTTGGATTTTGAAGGATTTATGAACGTTTTTACTAGCTAGTTAGTGCAAATCCAATTTTCCTGTTTCCGCTAATACGCGCAACCATTTTACTTCTTGTTTTGTAAGTTCACGATATTCGCCCGGCTTTAAATTACCTAGTGTTAAAAAGGCGAACTTCTCACGTTTTAATTTCACAACAGGTGTGCCGATTGCTTCAAACATACGACGAACTTGACGGTTTCGTCCTTCATGAATCGTAATTTCACAAATCGCCTTTCCTGCCTTTTCATCAAACGACGTCATACTTACTTTTGCTGGAGCTGTTTTGCCATCTTCTAGCTTAATACCATTTTGTAATGCCATTAAACCTTTTTTATCTGGTACACCTTTGACACGCGCAACATATGTTTTATCAATTTTAAATTTCGGATGTGTTAGCTGATAAGAAAACTCTCCATCATTCGTTAATAATAATAAACCTGTTGTATCATAGTCTAAACGCCCAACCGGGAAAATACGTTCTGGCACATGCTTTTTGAAAATGTCAACTACCGTTTTGCGTCCTTTATCGTCTGTTACGGCAGAAATGTAGCCCTTTGGTTTGTAAAGTAAAAAGTACACTTTGTTTTCTTTTTCCAGTTTTACACCTTCCACTTCAATTGTGTCAGAACTGGAAACTTTTGTCCCAAGCTCACGTACAGTCTTACCATTTACTTTTACTTTTCCTTCTGTAATTAATTGCTCTGCTTTACGACGTGATGCTACACCTGCGTAAGCAATGACTTTCTGTAGTCTTTCCATAAGTTCACCTCATTGATTTTTGCGCCACACTTGACGTATGACTAGACATATTTGTTGCCAATAATCTGTTGAAAATTATGTCACACTTTGACGGAAACATAAAGAGAAATAGCTTTGACACACGAATTAAAAAATACTTACTCTATATGAACAAAAACAAATTCTTAAAATATCAACATTGAAAAGTCGAAAATAAAAATTCTGCAATTTTGATTGCCATTAGTCGTTCGCGCTAGCCGCCAAACCGCAGAGCCAACTGCGTTGTCTCCACGGTTC
>JBJEFO010000047.1:0-6862 GCA_051874135.1 Lysinibacillus sp. | reverse complement strand
AGAAAGTTTTTCACTTTCAGACACCATGCGTTTTTATACATCAGAATTTGCCGATGGTTTCGCACCTTCCGGAATTTTTTCCGGATTGACAACGATACCTTCCGTAATTGTTAATTCATGCATTTTATTATCATACGTAAATTTAAAAATACCATTATCAAAGTCTGTGCCAACCTCTTTGAAGAAAATGCCTTCAATTGATGCGAACTTTGGACAAGTGAATGCGACTTTAAAATCATCCTCTGTTTGAATTAAATAGGCACGAACGCCTCTTTCATAAATGTCATAAGCGTCATCTTCTGTTGGGCGTTTAATCGAAACAATATGGAAATCTACGAATGGAACTTCTTTTAATAGGACGTTTAAGAATGAGCCTTTCGTAATTTCTTCCCAACGACTTTGGGCACTTTGTCCGACAATAATTTGCGTAATTTCGTAGTCACGTGCTACTTCACTAATTACTTTTTGAATAGGACGTTTCTCATTATCTTTCAGAATGAACTTTTCTACTTGAAGCTCTTCCGCAAGCTGTTTCCACTGCTCAATATAGCCTGATTTTTCGGCATCGAATGTATCTAGAGGTTTTGGATCTACTGTTAATACATATAATGGGCAATCAAGCAATGTAGCTAGTTTATGTCCTCTACGAATAAGACGCTCGCCGTTTAACCCGTAGTACACACAAACTAAAATACTTTCATCCATTCGACCTTTCAAATGCTTCATTTTAGTTTGCACCTCTTTTAAAATAATAAAATCTATATGTTGTTAATATGAACAAGAATTCGATAAAAATAGCAGATTTGCGTTTAAAATAGAACTATGGCAGTGCAACGAGCACATATCTATTGTATAATTTGTTTTGTATGAATTATTTGCGTTGTGTAAATTTTGTTACTTTTTTATTTCGAAACAATTTTTTTAATTGACTTCATTTTCTTGTCTATATGAAACATTATTATGAAGTGAGTTATATCGTTAGTCAAGCCTGATTCGACTTTTCATTTTTCAGTGATTAATTTAATATTTTAGGAGGTTTTAGCTTGTGACAATTATTTTTGCTATTATGCTTCCGTTTATCGTCGCCGCATGTATTCCGTTTATATATAGGCGATTTACGAACTTGCATATAGGCTGGTTCGTGTTAGCGGTACCGGTTGTTTTATTTGGACTTTTAGTTACATACATCCCTCAAATTGCTAAAGGTAAAATCTACACCTATACAATTGAGTGGATTCCCTCTTTTCACATAAACTTTGCGACATACTTGGATGGCTTAAGTATGATATTTGGCCTTCTCATTACAGGTGTTGGAAGTTTAGTCATTTTGTACTCAATTTTTTATCTATCCAAAAAAGAATCACTACATCATTTTTACTGTTATTTATTGCTCTTTATGGGGGCAATGCTAGGCGTAGTTTTATCCGATAACTTAATGGTTTTATATGCGTTTTGGGAATTAACGAGTGTATCGTCATTTCTATTAATCGCATTTTGGCACCATCGTAAAGCATCTCGTGCAGGTGCACGTAAAGCGATGACAATCACTGTCATAGGTGGCGTTGCCATGTTAGTTGGTTTTTTAATGTTATATGCAATGTCGGGTACATTTAGTGTTCGACAATTAATTGCCAACGTCGATTTGCTACAGGAACATACATTGTTTATTCCGGCAATGTTACTCGTGTTACTTGGCGCATTTACAAAATCTGCACAATTCCCATTCCATATTTGGTTACCTGATGCGATGGAAGCTCCTACGCCGGTATCGGCATATCTTCATTCTGCAACGATGGTAAAAGCAGGTATTTATTTAGTTGCTCGGACAACACCTATCTTCGGAGGACATGAAGTATGGTTCTGGGCTGTAAGTTTGGCAGGTATTGTAACGTTATTTTGGGGGTCATTAAACGCAGTAAAACAATTTGATTTAAAGGCTTTACTCGCGTATTCAACGGTCAGCCAATTAGGACTTATTATGTGCTTGTTCGGTCTTGGATCTGCCGCATTAAACCTCGGTTATTCAACGGAATCGGTTATTTATACACAAGCTACGTTTGCTGCATTGTTCCACTTAGTGAACCATTCGACGTTTAAAGGGGCGCTATTTATGATGGTCGGAATTGTCGACCATGAAGTAGGGACACGTGATATTCGACGTTTAGGTGGACTGATGGCGTTAATGCCATTTACATTTACGATTGCAGTCATCGGTAGTGCCTCAATGGCTGGTTTACCACCATTCAACGGTTTCTTAAGTAAGGAAATGTTCTTTACTGCGACATTAAAAGTGACAGAGTTAAACATTTTCTCTCTTGAAACATTCGGGTTATTATTCCCGATTATTGCATGGATAGCGAGCGTGTTTACATTTGTTTACTGCACAATTATTGTCGTACGTACATTTTTAGGAAAGGTGCAACCAGAGCGTTTAGAAAAACCGCCACATGAAGCACCGATTGGAATGTTAATTTCTCCGTTTATTTTAGTCGGTTTCGTTATTGGGATTTTCGTATTCCCAAATGTACTAGGCAAGTATATTTTACAGCCGGCGATAGCAAGTATTTATCCGACGTTCCCACCGGCTGAGTTAACGCCAAAAATTTATGCGTGGCACGGTATTATCGCAAAAGAGCTATGGATGACGATTGCTGTAGTCATAGTTGGTATTACGCTTTACCGTACATTAAAAAAATGGCGTCCAATATATCGTGTTATTCCAGAAAAGTATACATTTAATGCTCTTTATGAGCGTGTCATTGGAGCAAGTGAAAATATATCTGGCAATATTACACGCCGCTATATGAACGGAAACGTAACATACTACTTTATGTATATTTATATTTTCTTTGTGGCAGTTGTTGCGGGCTATTTCTTACTATCAGATGCATTTAGCTGGAATCCATCGAAGGATTCATCTATTAATTCGTACGAATTGATTTTAGTATTCATCATGGTGTTTGCATCTATTGCTATCTTGTTTGCTAATGGGCGTATTACGTCTGTGTTATTAAACGGTGTACTCGGTTATTCCGTGGCATTCTTCTTCGTTATATTCCGCGCACCGGATTTAGCGTTAACACAATTAGTCGTAGAATCTGTCACGACAGCGTTATTCCTCATTAGTTTTAAGTTTTTACCGGATTTACGACCGGAAAAGGCACCGCGAAAAATTGTGTTTTCAAAGGCGATTGTCTCCATCTGTGTTGGTGCAACAGTAACATTGATTGGTTTAGCCGTAATGAATTACGAAAAATTTTCTGCGATTTCGACGTATTTTGAAGAATCTTATGAATTAGCAGGCGGTAAGAATATTGTAAATACAATTTTAGGTGATTTCCGCGCATTTGATACGATGCTGGAAGTTGTTGTGTTATTTATTGCAGGACTTGGCGTCTACACAATCATAAAGTTAAAGGCAAAGAAGGGAGATGTAGACGTTGAAAATAAATGATGTCATTTTACGCACCGTTGTAAAAGGTGTTGTATTTATCGTTTTAACGCTTGGGGTCTACCTGTTCTTTGCTGGACATAATGCGCCAGGTGGAGGTTTTATCGGAGGCCTTGTACTAGGCTCGGGGATTGTTCTTTTATATATTACATTTGATATTGAGACAGTTCATAAAGGAATACCCTTTGATTTTAAAAAGGTTGCTGCGCTTGGTGTACTACTAGCGACCGGTACGGCAATTGGTTCACTATTTTTTGATGCCCCATTCTTAACGCAAACAGATAACTATGTCGATTTACCGTTGCTCGGTAAAACACATTTATCAACGGTGACGATTTTTGAAGCAGGTGTTGCGTTAACGGTTGTTGGTACGTTAGTGACGATTATTTTAAGTATAAGTGAGGATGAATAGCATGGAATCTTTAATGATGATACTAATTGGCGTTCTAGTTGCTGTCGCTACTTATTTAGTCCTCTCTCGTACGATTATTCGAGTTATTTTAGGTACAGCGATACTTTCTCATGCTGTGCATCTACTCATTTTGACAGTAGGTGGATTAAAGAAGGGGGACGTACCGCTACTAAGTCAGTCGGATGGTCCTTATACAGATGCACTTCCACAGGCATTGATTTTAACGGCCATTGTAATTAGCTTTGCAGTAACAGCATTTTTGCTTGTACTGGCATATCGCATGTATAAAACGAATGGAACAGATGATTTCCGTGAGTTAGGAGGATCATCTGATGAGTAATATAATTGTTTTGCCAATGATTGTGCCTATTATGACAGCTATTTTTCTCGTATTTTTAAGAGATTATATAAAGCTACAACGAATTATTAGCTTTATTACGATGATATTTGTGGCGAGTATTACAGCGCTCCTACTGTATGTAGTACAAACAGAAGGGATTATGAAGCTCGATTTTAGTGGTTGGCTACCACCATATGGGATTTTATTTGTTGCCGATTCATTTGCTTTGATTCTTGTATTAACGGCAAGTATCGTAACGGCAATTTGTTTACTGTATGCATTTGCAACGATTGGTGAGCGTCATGAGAAGATGTTTTTCTATCCGTTTGTGTTGTTTTTAATTGCAGGGGTAAATGGTTCATTTTTAACGGGCGATATATTTAATTTGTTCGTGTGCTTTGAAGTAATGCTACTTGCCTCATACGTATTAGTAGCTCTTGGTGGTGAGAAGTTTCAGCTACGTGAATCATTAAAGTATGTACTTATTAATGTTGTTGCTTCATGGCTGTTTTTAGTGGCGCTTGCATTCTTATACGGCACGTTAAAAACGTTAAATATGGCGCACATTGCACAGCGCGTAGCAGAAGTAGGGCAAGATCCAATACTGACGACGGTTTCAATTTTATTTTTAATTGTTTTTGCGTTAAAAGCAGGACTCCTTCTGTTCTTCTGGTTACCTGGTTCGTATAGCGTGCCGCCAACGGTTGTGCAAGCTTTGTTTGCAGCGCTGTTAACAAAAGTAGGGATTTATGCGCTATTTCGTACGTTTACGCTTATGTTCCCGTTAAATCAAGATGTAACACATTTGATTATCGGTATTATGGCAGGCGCAACAATCGTAGCAGGATGTATGGGCGCATTATCCGGGCGCGATGTGCGTACGATTGCAACGTATAACGTCATTATCGGTGTAGGCTTCATTTTAATCGGGCTTGCATCAGGTACGGAAGTAGGATTTGCAGGTGCAATCTATTATTTAGTACACGATATGTTAGCGAAAGCGTTATTGTTTTTAATTCTCGGGACGGTAGTGTATGTAACGGGTGAGATCATCGTAAAAAATATGAGCGGTCTTATTCGAAACTATCCGCTATTTGGTTGGCTTTATTTTCTTGTCATGTGTGCACTTGCGGGTATTCCGCCACTCAGTGGATTTATTGGCAAGGTGTTAATAGGACAAGGTGCGATTGCAGGAGAAAACTATGTGTTATTAGCATTAGGGTTTGCCTCTAGTGTCATTGTACTGTACTCGCTATTACGTATTTTCCTAGCATCGTTCTTTGGTGAAACGACTATTAGTGAGGATCATAAAAAACCGATTCCTAAACTGGCGATGGTATCGTTTGTATTGTTAGCTATAGTCATTATTAGTATCGGTATAGCAGCTGAAGGACTTGCACCGTTTGTAGAGGATGCAGCAAAGACACTTGCCAATCCGTCTATTTATATTGAAGCTATTTTAGGAGATATAGAGTAAAGGAGGATGAGCATATGTTAGGACAATTCGTATTAAATTTATTTATTGCCGCATTATGGTTTTTATTAAAAGATGATCCAAATGCTAATTTCTCCAATTTTGTCGCTGGCTTTTTAGTCGGGATAGTCATTTTATATGCGATGCATCGATTTTTTGGTACACGCTTTTACTTACGCCGTGTCGCGAAAATTTTAAAGCTCATCCTACTCTTTATTCAAGAGCTTATTTTATCTAGTATATCTGTCCTTCGTTGGGTACTTTCCCCGAAATTGAATATTACGCCGGGTATTTTCACATATAAAACGAAGCTTGAAGGGGATTGGCAAGTAACGACGTTAGCATTGTTACTTACGCTAACACCAGGCTCCGTCGTAATGGAAGTGTCAGAAGAAGGGGATATGTTTTATATTCATGCGATGGATTTAGAGGAAGCGAAAGATTCGATTGTTCGTTCAATAGGCAAGTTTGAAAGGGCTATTTTGGAGGTGACACGCAATGATTGAGAAAGTAATGCTACTGTCGCTGGCTTTGTTTATGGTGGCCATTGCACTGCTGCTATATCGTGTAGTGAAGGGACCATCTAAGCCAGACCGTGCGATTGCACTCGATACAATTGGTGTTAACCTTATTTCTGCAATTGCGATTGTATCGATTGTGTTAAATACAAAAGCGTTTTTAGAGGCGATTTTAATTTTAGGGATTTTAGCGTTTATCGGAACGATTGCCTTCTCAAAATATATTGAAAGGGGCGTTATCGTTGAGCGAAAGTCAAGCGATTGAATGGATTGCCGCCTTCTTAATGTTATTCGGCTCAATAATTAGTGTCATTAGTGCATTAGGAATGATTAGGCTACCGGACGTATATACACGTTCACATGCAGCAACGAAAAGTGCGACATTATCTGTGCTATGTTGCTTGCTCGGTGCGTTTATTTATTTTTGGAGTCACGACGGATTTGTTAGTATCCGCTTAATTTTAGGGATTATTTTTACATTTATTACTGCACCCGTTGCAGGGCATCTTGTTTGTCGAGCGGCTTACCGTTCACGCGTACCGCTAGCAGAAGGTTCGGGCGATGATGCATTAAAGCCTGTATTATTCGGTCATGAAGCGAGCGAAGAATGTAAAGTAGTTGAAGAAGGCTTAGCGATTGAACGTGAAAAACGTAGTGAAATGTAATC